>JAEYTB010000228.1 GCA_023434205.1 Planctomycetota bacterium
GGCCACCACAACCTCGCCCCCTTCTCCTTCTTCTGCGCCGTCGGCAGCAACCCCATGACCATGCTCTTCTGCCCCGCCAACAAGCAGGACGGCTCCGAAAAAGACTCCCTCCTCAACGCACGCCCCGCCCCCGACGGCGGCACCGGCGAGTTCGTCGTCAACGTCGCCTCCGAGTCCCTCCAGCGCCAGGTCGCCGCCGCCGCGGAACCCCTGCCCCACGGCGAGTCCGAGTTCACCCTCACCGGCCTCACCCCCGCACCCTCCCGCCTCGTCAAACCCCCGCGCGTCGCCGAATCCCCTATCTCCTACGAGTGCCGCACCCTCCAGGTCATCCGCACCGCCCCCGGCCAGCCCGCCGCGGGAAACATCGTCCTTGGTGAAGTCCTCCACATCTGGATCAACGACGACCTCATCAACGACCGCTTCCACGTCGACCCCGAAAAACTCGCCGCCATCGGCCGAATGGGCGGCCTCGAATACACCCGCACCCGCGACCGCTTCTCCATGCCCATGGGCGCCGCCGCACTCCGCCCCTGATCATTTTCTCCCAAACCGCGCCAACCCGCCCCTCCCGCGGCGTTCTTCCCGGTCACAGGAGACACCACGCATGAAGCCGGTAAGTCGCATCGTCCCGATGATCCTCGCCGCGGGCCTGCTCGCCGCCCCCCTCTCCGCCCAGGAAGACGCACAGCCCCCGCGCCCCGCCCCAACCCAGCCCCGTCCCCAATCCACGCCCGACCGCGCCCCTGCCCCCCGCATCAACGTCGAGTTCCCGGGCGGCGCTGTCCGCGACTACGTCCGCGCCGTGCGCGAAGCCGCCAAGCCCGCCGTCGTCAACGTGATCGCCCCCGAGTCCGTCCTCACCGCTTCCCTCGATGAAATCTCCCTCCGCGATGTCACCGTCGACACCGCCGTCCGCGCACTCGAGTGGGCCATCACCCCCCGCGGCATCATCGCCGTGCAGCCCATCGACCAGGGCACCTTCGGCATCATCGACAACACCCCACAATGGCAGCCCGTGCACGCCCAACCGGGTATGCCCGGCCCCACCCGCCAGGCCTCCGCGCTCCAGTCCATGCTCCAGGTCCTCTCCCTCCGCGACCTCGTCGAACGCATGCCCGGCGACCCCGACGACACCCCACTCACCGTCCCCGCCGATGTCGTCCTCACCGCCGTCCGCACCGCCATCGAGTCCGACCCCGCGGGCGGTCAGCCCGCCGACCTCAAGTACCACGCCGACTCCGGCCTCATCATCGTCCACGGCACACCCCAGCAGGTCGGCGCCGCCACCAGCGTCCTCGACCGCATGCAGACCGACCTCCGCACCCGCCGCAACGCCGCCCGTGAGTCCGCCAAGGCCGGCAGCAACATCGATCAGTACCGGGCCGACGCCGAGCTCTCCGAAATCAAGCTCAACCTCCTCGAAGGCTCCCTCGAGCGCGCCCAAATGATGTTCGCCCGCACCGAGCAGCTCCACAAGCAGGGCAACACCTCCGCCGAAGAAGTCGTCTCCGCCCGCGCCGCAGTCGACAAGGCCCGCGCCGAGCTCGAGAGCGCCCGCATCATGCACGGCCTCGCCCGCGCCAAGCTCCAGGCCGCCGAGCGCCGCACCCAGCAAGCCCCCACCATCCCCGAAGGCCGCTCCGTCGTCATCTACGACGCCCGCTTCATCAAGGGCGACACCACCAAGTCCCTGGCCTCCATGATCTCCTCCCTCACCTCCCTCGCCGGCGATGACAAAGCCCAGTTCAGCCAGGACCGCGCTGGTATGCTGACCGTCGCGACCACCCGCCCCGCGCACGAGGCCGTCCACGCCGCACTCCGCGCCCTCGCCTCCGCCCGTGGCGCATCCTCCGAGCCCCCCAAGCCCCAGCCCCACAAGGAAGCCAAGCCCTCAGGTGAATGATGCACGCGCCCGCCCGCGCTCTCGCAATGCCGCACCTCCACGTCGAACCCCCGCGTCACGCGAGCGCCACACCCCGCGCCGCCGACAGGGGGTTCGACACCGCGCACACAACCCGCGCCATCTCACGCGGCGACGCCCTCGCCTTCGAGCTCCTCTACCGCGCCTGGTTCGAACGCCTCTTCGCCCTGGCCCGCTCCATCACCCGCCGCGATGACGCCTTCTGCCTAGACATCACCCAGGACGTCATGCTCCGCGCCGCCCGCAAGCTCCCAGCCCTCGAATCCGAAGCCCAGCTCGCCGCCTGGTTCACCCGCGCCTGCATCTCCGCCGCCGTGGACATGCTCCGCCGAGATGCCCGCCGCGCCCGCCGCGAGCAGCGGCACGCCACCCCGCGAGACCCCCACACCCCGCCGCCCCCCGAAGACCTCGCCTGGCTCCGCGCCCGCCTCGACGACCTCTCCCCCGACGACCTCACCCTCCTCACCCAACGCATCGCCCAAGGCCTCACCCTCAAGCAGGCCGGCGCCTCCATCGGCCTCGGCGAACAGGCCGCCCACGGCAGGATCCGCCGCGCCCTCCACAAACTCCGCCAACTCTCACACGAGGTGTGGCATGACTGACAACCCCAACCAACCCAACCACCCACTCGACGACCCACGCGCTCCGCAACTCGGCCGCGAAGCGATCGCCCGCCGCGAAGCTCTCCTCAACGACCTCCGCCCCATCGTCCAGCGCCGCGCCGCCCGCCGAACCCTGCGCCGCCTCGCCCTCTGCCTCCCCCTCCTCGCCGCGGCGGCCCTCACCATCACCCTCGCCACGCGCCCACCCACCCCTCAC
>JAEYTB010000071.1 GCA_023434205.1 Planctomycetota bacterium
GCAACGCCCTGATCCACGGCGAGATCGCCGCGGAGAACCTCGAACGCCTCACCGGGCCCGACTCGGTCGAGACCGCTTCCGCCTACTTCCTGCTCGCGGGCGTATACGCCAACATGGGCCGCACCGAGGACATGCACCGCGCCTACGAGCGCTGCGTGCCGGCTTATGAAAAGTCGGCGCCCGACAGCCCCGCGACGATCCGCGCCCGCTGGCACTATGCCCTGGACACCCTCGCCACCCGCTCGCCCGAGCAGGCCGAGCAGTACCTCATCGAGACGGTCGAGCGCTCCACGCGCACCCACGGCGCCGACCACTCCGAAACCCTCAACGCCCGCCGCTCGCTGGGCGTGCTGCTCACCCGCATGGGCCGCCACGACGAGGCCTTCGCGCTGCTCTCCGAGGCGCTCGGCACCGCCCGCGATGTCCGCCGCTGGGTCCTCAGCACCGAGGGCTTCATCGTCCAGGACCTCGCCCGCTGCCTCCACGCCATGGGCCGCACCGAAGACGCCCTCCGCGAACTCGACACCACCCGCGCACGGCTCGAGCAGTACCGGGGCCAGAAGTTCAGCCGCGTCATCAACATCATCGCCCAGTCCGCCGACCTCTACGAGGCCCTGGGCAAGCACGAGCAGGCCGCCGCGGCGCTCGAGGACGCGGCCGCGAGGCTCCAGGCCCTCAACCGCCCCACCGACGACCGT
This sequence comes from Planctomycetota bacterium, assembly GCA_023434205.1. Classification (GTDB taxonomy): domain Bacteria; phylum Planctomycetota; class Phycisphaerae; order Phycisphaerales; family UBA1924; genus JAEYTB01. The sequence goes on from JAEYTB010000071.1 coordinate 699, forward strand.
TCGCCCGCCTGGCTCGCACGGGCACAGCAGCTCCGCGCCACGCAGCCCGCGTCGGCGGGTGCGCTCTCCCCCACCGCCACCGCGCCGACCCCCGGCGTCGGCGTCACGACGAAGTAGCCGTCACAGAAGCTCAACGACCTTGTAAATCTTGGTGCCGCGGGGCGCGTTGTACCGGACGATGTCGCCTACCCGCGTCTTGAGCAGGGCCTCGCCCATGGGGCTGGTCGCGGTCACTTCGTCATAATCGTCCGACTCGGTGCCGGAGAAGTCGCCCACCAGGCGGATTACCTCGGGCTTGCTGCCCTTGGGGGTGTCCTCGTCCACCATCTCCTGGAGCCGCACCGTGGACCCGATGAACACCACACCCTCGACGGCCTTGGCCATCTTCTCGTCGATCACCGACATGTTCGAGAGCCGCTCCTGAAGCCGGCGGATTTCCGCCTCTTCCATGCCCTGCTGCTCGCGGGCCGCGTGGTAGTCCCCGTTCTCTTTGAGGTCGCCCAGCGCCCGCGCCTCCGCGATGCGCGTGGAGAGCGGCCCGCGGTTGGCGACCAAGCCGGCCAGCCGCGCCTCGATCTGCTCCCTCTCCTGCTTTGTGACGAGTTCCATCGCTCGTTCCTCTCAAAGCCCCACCAGACGGGCTTGTTGTTGGCCACTAGAAACAAACCCCCGGGGCTTTGAAACCCCGGGGCGTCCCAACAATCTAGGCCACACCCGGCCCCCTCGCCACCCCGGGCCGGCCCCGACCCAGCCACCCGGCAACCCCCCAGCTTGCCACCGCGCCCGCCCAGACCAGCACAACGCCCGCCCAGTGGCGTGCATCGACGCGCGCATGAAGGCCCGTCCATGACCGGTCGCGCGTGATCTCGTACACGCCCGTCAGCGGTGAGCTCATCAGCCACTCCACCGCGGGCTGGCTCAGCGCCGGGTCCATCGCCGCCGCCGCGCCCGGCTGCCGCAGCGCCGCCACCACAGGCCCCACCAGCACCAGCAGCAGAAGCAGCGCCATCATCGCCCACCGCCCCACCCGCGGCCGCAGGAAGTACGTCGCGAGCAGCCCCCCGATCAGCACGCCCCACCCGCACACGAACAGGTCCAGGCACAGCACCACGCTCACCGGCCACGCCGCCATCCACACCAGCGCCTGCGGCCATACCACCGCCTGCACCGGCCCCAGCATCACGATCAGGTCCTGCGCCATGGCACGAAGCGGCCGGCGCGGCGTCTCCTGCGACAGCCGCACCATGGGCCACAGCACCGCCACCCCCACCGCCGTGATCTCCACCATCACCCGCGCCGCCGGCCGGTACACGTCCGCGCTGAGCAGCCCAAAAGCCCCCACCGCGCCCACCGAGACCACCGTCGCACCGAAGAGAAAAAGAATCCACGCCGCGGCGAAGGTCCTCGGCTCGCCCCGCCGGTGCGCCCAGCGGTCCCGCACGTGCGGGGCCTGCGCCCTGATCACCTGCGCGGGCGGCAGCGGTGGTGGCACCACGCCCTCCGGCGGCGGCGTTTCGGGCCCGAGTTCCCGCGGCCCCTCGCCGTTCACGGCTGCTTCGCCGACGCGGAAATGTCGAACTGGAGGTTTACGGAGTTCACGTAGATCAGCGGGTAGCCCGCGTCGATCCGCTTGTAATCGTGCATGATCTGGGCAATATGCGCCAGCTTCTGCGCCGTGGAAACCTCGCCGATCAGCGGCTTGCTGGGCCGGCCCCCCCACACCACCCGCGTCTGCTCGGGCGTCACGATCACCAGCTTGCCCGTCGCGGAATACTCCGACGCGTCGATCCCCGCGACCTGGCCGAACCAGGCCTTCTCCGACAACACCCGGAGCAGTTCCATGCTGGCGACGATGTCCTCACCCGCCCACGCCACGCTGTAGTTGGGCGAGCCGTCCGCGTACGCCGGGGGGGCCACCGCCGGGTCCATGATGACTCGGAAGTTGCGGTGCAGCCCCGCCTTGGTGACGGGCGGCAGCCGCCGGCCTTCCCACGACACCAGGTAGTCCTCGCCCTTGTACCGCACGAACGCGCCCGGCAGCCGCCAGTCGCCCGCGACATGCACAGCCCCACCGCTGCCGCGCGTCACCCGCACCTTTCCGTCAAACCAGCCCGAGTTGCCCAGCGCCGTAGACACCCGCTCCAGCGGCTCGGCGCTGAACGCCTCCTGCCGCGCATCGCCCAGCGCATCGAGCACGAGCTGCTCCACCTGCGCCTGGCTGTCCCGCGGCAGCCACGTCGAAGGGCGCCCGTCGGGCGTCACCGCGTTCATGGGCCAGGCGAGCTCAACCTTGGGCGTGGACCCGCTCACCAGCACCGCCGCGCGCCCCTCCAGCGGCCGAAGCCCCAGCACCATCGCCACCAGCAGCCCCGCGAGCAGCACCACGATGGCAAAGCTGCCCACGTAGGTGATGAAGTGCGTCCACTGGAACCGGCCTTTGTCATCGCTCTTTGCCATGCGTCTTCCCGTGCCACAGACCGTGCTCGGACGGTCGTGTTCCTCTGCTATCGGCTATCCGGCCTTCCTGGCCGCGTGATCCCTGACCGCCATCTCCACCAGCGCCGCGCACAGGTCGGCGTACGACAGCCCCGCGTCCCTGGCCGCCATCGGCATCAGCGAGTGCCCCGTGAACCCCGGCATCGTGTTCACCTCCAGCATCCACGCCGTCCCCGCCCTGTCCAGCAGGAAGTCCACGCGGGCGAGGTGCCTCGCTCCCAGCGCCGCCCACATCTCCGCCGCCCCGGCCTGGATCGTCTCCTTCACCCCCCGCGGCAGCTCCGGGTTCACCACATACTTCGTGTCGTCGCTGGTGTACTTGGCCTCATAGTCGTAGAACGCCACCCTGGGGATGATCTCGATCGGAGCCAGAACCCGCCCATCCAGCACCGCTACCGTCAGCTCCCGACCCCCCAGCACCGCCCGCTCGATCATGTACACCCGCCCCGTGTGCTCGCGCTGCTCCTGGAGCACCTTCTCGCGCACGCCCGCCCACTCCCCGGGCTCGCGGACAAAGTGGACCCCCACGCTCGAGCCCTCGTGCACGGGCTTCACCACCACCGGAAACTCAACCGGGCACCCCTCGTCCGCCGGGTTAAAGACGGCGCACTCCGCCGTGAGCACCCCCGCCCGTGCCGCGGCCATCTTGGTCGCCAGCTTGTCCATCGCTAACCGCGCCGCGTGCGGGCGTGAGCCGACGTAGGGGCGGCCGTCCGCCTCAAGCAGGTCCTGGAGCCCGCCGCCCTCGCCCCACCCGCCGTGCAGGACGGGGAAGATCACACCGCCGGGCAAGGCAGAGAGCTCGCGCTGCGTCAGCCGCCCGATGACCTCGTACCGCACCTGCCACCCCAGCCCGCGCAGCGCATCCGCCACGCCCTGCGAGCTCCACAGGCTCACCTGACGCTCAGAATCCGGCCCACCGCCGAGTACGAGAACTTCCATGTTCTACACCCACTGCCTTCCTCATCGCCTTCCGCGTTCCATTGCCTGCAGTCAGGTCTCCCGCCTCGACCACACCACCACCTCCGGCTCGATCGTGACGCCGAAGGTATCGCGCACGCGCTCCACCAGCAGCCCCATCAGCTGGATCACATCACGGGCTGTGGCCCCCGGCTCGGTCACCACGAAGTTCCCGTGCCGCATCGACACGCTCGCCCCGCCCACGCTCAAACCCTTGCACCCCGCACGATCAATCAGCATCCCCGCCGACACCCGCGAGCCCTTCGCGCCGATGTCCTTGACATCCTCCGCCAGCGTCGGGTTCTTGAAGCAGCAGCCAGCGGAGTTGTCCGCCATCGGCTGGCTGCCCTTCTTGTACACCATCACGTCCTTCAGCTTCGCCCGCAGCGCGGCAGGGTCTCCCGGCGGCAGCATCAGCTCCGCCCCCGTGATGATCAGCCCCTGCAACCCCGAGTGCCGGTAGCTGAACGTCACATCGCGGCCGTTCTCCAGCACACGCTCGCGCCCCTGCCGGTCCACGGCGAACACACGCACCACGCTCGGCCCGATCTCCCCGAACGCGCCCCCCGCGTTCATCATCACCGCCCCGCCGATCGTCGCCGGAATCCCGCCCAGCCCCTCCAGCCCGCTCAGCCCCAGCCGCACCGACTCGGTCACCACCTTCGCCAGATCCGCCCCCGCCCCCACCACCACGCGCCCAGACTTCGCATCCATCTCGATCTTCGTGAACGCCGGCGCACTCAGCTCCACCACCAGCTCCGCCACCCCATCATCATCCACCAGCAGGTTCGCCCCATCCCCCAGCACCCGCAGCGCCGGATCAATCTCCACGCACCGCCGCAGCTCCTCGGCACTCCGCGGCACACACAACCGCTCCGCACCGCCCCCAATCCCAAACCACGTCGGGATCGGCGCGTTCCGCTGAATCACAGGCTCTGACGCGACCACACACATGCCTTCATCCGCTCCCACCGCCCTGTGCCTTCCTCTGCGCTCTCAGCGAGCTCTGCGGTTCAATGCCTTTTCTTCACCCGCTCCTATGTCTTCCTCTGCGTTCTCTGCGTGCTCTGCGGTAAAACGCCTCACGCCTTCAAGAACCCGCGAGCCACCTGCCACACCGGCCCCGCACCCATCACCACCAGCAAATCTCCCCCGCGGCAAACATTCTCGAGCTGTTCCACGATCGCCTCAAACGGGTACAGGTGCATCGCCCGCACACCCTTGTCGCGCAGCCGGTCCACCAGGTCCCCCGCCGTGACCTTCTGCTTCTCCTCCTGGCTGTCACGCACGAAGTAAATCTGCGGCACGATCACGATGTCCGCCTGCGAAAAGCTGCTCGCGAACTCCTCCATCAGGTGCCGCGTCCGGCTGTGCTGGTGGGGCTGGAACACGCACACCAGCCGCCCCGCGCGGTCCTGGGGCCGCTCGGTCTCGCGCAGCGCCCGCAGCGTGCAGTCGATCTCCGTCGGGTGGTGCCCGTAGTCGTCGTACACGCGGACCACGCCGCCGCTGGGCATCGGCCGCTCGCCCAGGAACTGCATCCGCCGGTCGATGCCGCGGAACGCCCCAAGGCTCCTGCCCAGCACCGCGGCGTCCCCGCCCAGCCACGTCCCCAGCACGAACGCCGTCGCGGCGTTCATCGCGTTGTGCGCCCCGGGCAGCAGGTTCGTCCACGCCGCGACCACCTCTCGCTCGTGCGACACCGTCACCTTCCGCGTCGCGGGCTCATAGCCCACCACCCAGTCCGCCTCGGGCGAGTAGCCGATGGTCTGCACCTCGCAGTCCAGCCCCGCCGTGACCTCGCGCCGGTGCGCCCCATCGTGCGCGATCAGCAGCCGCCCGCCATCCGCCTTCGAGGGCACCAGCCGCGCAAAGTCCCGGAACGCCTCCACCACCGCATCCAGCGAGCCGTAGATGTCCAGATGATCCGCCTCGACCGACGAGATGCTCGCGATCGTCGGCCGGAAGTTGTGGAACGACCGGTTAAACTCGCACGCCTCCGCGAGCAGAATCCCCGGCTTCCCCACCATCCGCCCTCGCGGAATCTCGTTGCCCCCCAGTCGGAACCCAGTCGGAACCTGATCCAGTCTCCTCTCCGTCCCCTCCGCCTCCCCTCTGTGCCCCTCCGTGTTCGGTTTGAGGCACCCGCCGCCAAGCTGCGAACTCGTCGCCCCCACGATCACCGTCGGGTCGAGCCCCGCATCCGTCAGCGCACACCCCAGCATCGCCGTGGTTGTGCTCTTGCCGTGGGTCCCGGCGATCGCCACGCCCGTCCGCCCCGTCATCGACCGCCCCAGCGCTTCGGCGTACAGGTACACCGGCACGCCCCGCCGCTGCGCCTCCAGCAGCTGCGGGTGGTCCGGCCGCACCGCCGCCGTCGCCACCACCACATCGCACGCCTCCGGCAGCCACGCCCGGCTCTGGTCGAACCCCACCGCCAGCCCCTCGGCCACCAGCGCCTCGGTCGTCTCGCTCTGCTCCTTGTCCGACCCGCTCACAACCGCCCCGCGGCTCTTCATCATCCGCGCCAGCCCCGACATCCCGCACCCGCCGATCCCCACGAGGTACACCGACCTCCCCGCGAGGTTCGCGAACAGTTCGGTCTCGGCGGACGCCAGCGCACGGACAGCATTCGGAGTGTCGCTCATCGCCCAAGGCTATCGGATAACCGGCCCGATCCGGCCCAATACCCAGCCTGTCCACGCACGCGCCCCCGGGAACCACCCTGCTCGTGCGGTCCCCCCGATGGCCGGCTCTGACTTAGGTTCTTCTCCGCTCTCCGCTCTCCCGCCTACCCCGCCGCACCCCCCACCACCGCCTCATCAAACTCATCCCCGCGGAACAGGTTCCCCAGGTACGCACGCTTCACCACCGGGTCATTAATCACATCCCGCGGCGTGCCCTCCGTCAGTTTCTTCCCCTCCAGGATAATGCACGCCCGGTCGCACACCCGCAGCGTCTGCTGCACGTTGTGGTCCGTGATCAGGAACGCGATTGCCCGGTCCGCCAGCCGCCGGATCTCCGCCTGGAGGTCCTCCACGGCGATCGGGTCCACCCCGCTGAAGGGCTCATCCAGCAGGATCAGCTTCGGCTCCGTGACCAGCGCCCGTGCGATCTCCAGCTTCCGCCGCTCGCCCCCCGAGCACGTCCGCGCCGCCTCCTTCGCCTTCTTCAGCAGCCCGAACTGGTCCAGCAGGGCGTGCGCCTTGTGCTTGCGCTCGCTCCGCGACAGCGGCAGCGTCTCCAGGATCGCCAGCAGGTTGTCCTCGCACGTCAGCCGCCCGAAGACACTGGGCTCCTGCGACAGGTACCCCATCCCCAGCCGGGCCCGCCGGTACATCGGCAGGCTGGTCACGTCCTGCCCGTCGAAGTAGACCCGGCTCCCCGACTCCGGGTCCGGGTCGATCATCCCGATCGTCATGCGGAAGCTGGTGGTCTTGCCGGCGCCGTTGCGCCCCAGCAGCCCCACCACCTCGGCCCGCTCCACGGAGAACCCCACATCGTCCACGACGACGCGCCCGTTGTACGTCTTGTGCAGCTTCTGAGTCTGTAACAGCGGCATCGGTCCAGAGTTTAGACGCGAGCCCCCCCCCACGCACCCCCGCCCCACTGGGCTCCTTTGCCCCTTCCCCGCACCCGGCCTTCACCCGCTCAACCGATGAACCGCAGGCACATCGGGTACCGGTAGTACCGCCCCTTGCCCGCCGTGATCGCCGCGATCACGCAGAACACGTACCCGAACACCGCCACAATCGCCCCCAGCACATACCCGACGCAGATAAAGCTCAGCAGGAAGCACGCCACCCCGTACACCAGCAGCGTGATCTGGAAGTTCACGGCCTCCCTGCCGTGGTCATCCGCGTACGGCGACTCATGCCGCCGGATCAGCCACATCACCAGCGCTGGAATCACCGGCACCGGGAAGATGAACAGCGCGAACAGCGTGAGGTGCGTAAACACCCCCCACGTCTTCTCCCAGTCCTGCACCTGGGGCTCGATGAGGTCACTCGGTGCTGGCGACACGTACGGGTCCACGGCTCATTGCTCGGAAAGTCACCATTCTGATTTCAAGGTGTCAACCCCAATGACACACGCTTCGAGGGGCCCGGGCCTTCATCCCGACCTTCCTTTCCCTCAACTCCCTCTCTGTGCCTCTGTGTCTTTGTGGTGAAACTCCTCAGTTCCCAAACAGGTTCTTCTCCCCGAAGTAACCGTTGCTCTCGAAGTACTTCATCGCCTCGTCCACACTCGCGAAGATCTTCGTCGCCGTCTCCGTGATGAACGGGCTCGGGTGCTTCTTGGGCTTCCACACCACGAACACCTCCTTGGTGTGCTCGAACGCGTGGTGCAACTCCCGCTCCACGCCGCTGGAGAGCCCCGGAATCCCCCCCGGCAGCTCCGGGATATAGCTCACGATCATGTCACTCTGGTCCACCAGCTTGAAGTCCCGCATGTAGATCTGGCCGTCGATATCCCCCGCGATGTCCAGCACCTCGCGCACCTTCACCTTGATCGGCGGCGATCCCTTCGCCCCGCCGAAGCTGTGCGGCGCCACCTCCAGGAACTCCTTGCCCTCCCGCGCCGCCGCCATCGACCGCTCCAGCAGCAGCTTCTCGTCCACATCGCCCGGGTCAAACGTGATGAAGTGGTCCGCCAGCGCCGCCCGGAACGCATCGATCTCCGCCAGCACATCGGGCATGTCCACCACGTGGCTCATCGGGAAGCTCGGGTACACCTTCCGCATCCCCGGCCGGCAGATCAGCCGGAACAACTGCTTCGTCGTCGGCTGGTGCCTCCCGCGGCTCATCACATAGAACTTGCTGCTGGGGATCGCCTTGCTCATCAGCTCCGTCGCGAGGATCTCCTCCTCCCGCCACACCATGCAGTCCTTCAGCGTCGCATCGATCTCGTGCTCCGCGTGCAGGCGGTGGTGTACGACCTCGATGTTGTCCACCACGCAGATGAACAGGTCCGGGTTCAGCTTCGCGATCTGGTCATAATCGAACGCGCTGAACAGCCCGTGCCGCCACCGGAACGTCGCGTGCGTGTTCACCATCACGTTCTTCTGGTCGCGGCTGTCCGTGATGACGTCCTTGAAGGCCGCCCGCCGCAGCGTCTCCAACCGCGACAGCGGCAGGTCCAGGATCCGCCCCGGCCGCACATCCCGCGCCTCGCGGTACATCATGTCGCCCACGTTGTACAGCTCGATCGGGTCCCCCTGCGCCCCCGCGAACCTCACCGCCTGGTCGAGGTACGACTTCTTGTCCATCCCAACCTGCCCAGTGACGATCGCGCGCATCAGGAACGCTCCATAAGTAGAGGGCCTTCATAGTAGCCCAACGCGCCCCAACCCCCTCCCCGACCCCCTCACCCCCTCACCTCTTCACCTCTTCCCTGTCGCACTGTCGCACTCTCGCACTGTCGCACTTCTTCTACCGCCCCCCCGCCAGCTTCCGCACCGTCATGTCAAACGTCCGCACCATGTTCGCATGAATCCCGTAGCAG
>JAEYTB010000023.1 GCA_023434205.1 Planctomycetota bacterium
GAGAAGTTCCTGCCCCTGGACCGCAACCCCGTGTCCCGCGTCATCGCCCGGGCCTACGTGCCGACGCTGGGGTGGATCCTCGCCCACAAAAAGACGTTCATGGTCGCGCCGGTGGTGATCCTGTTCATCGGGCTCTCCGTGTGGCTGGGCATCCACCGGACGCTCGCGCCCGTCGAGTGGGCGGTGAACGCCTTTGCCAGCGAGCCCGCCTCGGCCGAACTCAAGCGGGCGATGTACGTGGACCCGGACGCGGAGGTGGCGCGGCCACTGCTGGAGCTCGACCAACTCCGGTGGCAGCGGGTCCGCAATCCCAGCGGCTCTGAGCGGACGCGCCTGCTCTGGCGGCGGCAAGATCCTGCCGAGCGCGACGCAGAGTCGGCCGCGGGGCTCTCCGTGCTCCGCGAGGGGCGCATCCTTCCGGGCCTCGGGCGAGAGTTCTTCCCGCCACTGGATGAAGGCTCGCTCCTCTACATGCCTTCGCTCCTGCCGCAGGGCTCGCTGTCGCAGGCCGTCGAGGTCAACAGCCGTCAGGACCTTGCCATCGCGACGGTGCCCGAGGTCGAGAGCGTGGTGGGCAAGATCGGACGGGCCGAGTCGGCCCTGGACCCCGCGCCCATCGGGATGATGGAGTCGATCGTCATCCTCAAACCCGAGGACCAGTGGCGGACGAGGCCCGTCGAGCGGTTCTTCTCCGACTGGCCGGGGCTGTTCCGGACACCCCTCTCGTGGATCTGGCCAGAGGAACGCCGCATCACCAAGGACGAGATCCTCACCGAGCTCCAGGAACGCACGCAGATCCCGGGCGTGCTCCCGACGTGGCTGCAGCCCATCCAGACACGGCTGGTCATGCTGCAGACCGGCTTCCGCGCCATGATGGGCGTGAAGATCTACGGCTCGGACCTCTGCGAGATCGAGCGGATCGGCCTGGAAGTCGAGCAGATCCTGAGGGAGGTTCCGGGGGCCACGGACATCATCGCCGACCGCATCGTCGGCAAGCCCTACATCCAGATCGAGATCGACCGCGACCGGATCGCCCGCTACGGCGTCAACATCCGCGACGTGCAGGACGTGACCGAGATGTCCCTGGGCGGGATGAACATCATGGAGTCGGTGGAGGGGCGTGAACGCTACCCCATCCGCATCCGACTGGCCCGCGACTTTCGGGAGGACATGGACGCCATCGAACGGGTGAACGTCCCGACCACGGGGGGGGCACAGGTCCCCCTGGCCCAGCTGGCCGAGATCCGCACCGTGCTCGGGCCGCAGGAGATCAAGGGGGAGCGGGGCCTGCTCGTGGGCTACGTCACCATGAACACCCGTGACCGTGACGAGGTCAGCGTGGTGAACGACGCGGAGGCCGCGCTCCAGCGGGCCCTCCGCGAAGGGCGATTGACGGTGCCGCCGGGGTACTACTGGGAGTGGTCGGGGCAGTTTGAGAACCAGGTCCGCGCGACCAAGCGGATGCAGGTGCTCGTTCCCATCACACTGGCGATCATGTTCGTGATGCTCTACATGGGCTTCTCGCGGTGGTGGATCGCCCCGACCATCTTCTTCGGCGTCCTGGTCTCCGCCTCGGGCGGGTTCATCCTGCTGGCGCTCTGGGGCGCCAACCTCTCGGTGGCCGTCTGGGTCGGCTTCCTCGTCCTCTTCGGTGTCGTGGACGACGACGGCGTCGTGATCTCGACGTACCTGGAGGATGTCTTCAAGGGCCGGCGATTCGCATCGGTCACGGAAATCCGCGCGGCGGTCATCGACGCGGGGCTCAAACGCATCCGCCCCTGCCTCATGACCATTGCCACGACGGTCTTCGGGCTCCTGCCGATCTTCTGGGCGACCGGTCGCGGCTCGGACGTCATGCAGCCGATGGCGATCCCGTCGGTCGGCGGGATGGCGGTGAGCCTTATCACGCTGTTCATCGTTCCGTGCGTGTTCTGCGCCGTTGAAGAATGGAAATGGAAGCGGGCCCGGAGGCGGGGCCGTGGCCCCGTGGCCCCCGAGGCCGAAGGAGGTGCATGATGGACAACGCCGTGGCGTTCGTGCAGGCGTTCCTGCGTCTGCGGGGCTACCTCACCGTCACCGAGTTCCCCGTAATCCGCCGCGCGCGGCACGGGGGTCACGAGGCGCTGACGGACCTCGACGTGCTGGCTTTCAGGTTCGCCGGCGCGACAGGGGAGGTTGGAGCCAGCGGGAGGACGAAGAGTTCGAGCGGTGAGGACTTCCTGGGCGGCGCGCGGGACGAGTCGGACATGATCATCGGCGAGGTCAAGGAAGGCCGCGCCGAGCTCAACGCCGCCGCCACCGACCCGGAGGTGCTCGCGGCGGCGCTGGAGAGGTTCGGCTGCTGCAAAGGACATGGCACCGACGAGGTCGTCACCGAGCTCCTGCGGCACGGACGGGCGAGGACCCATGCCGGCCACTCGGTCCGGCTGGTGGCGTTCGGGTCCGTGCCGCCGGGAACGCCGGACCGCCGGTGCCGGGTCGTCCTGCTCGGGGACGTTGTCAGGGAGCTCCAGGACCACATCCTGACCCACTGGGACGCCATGCGGGCTTCGGATTCCAAAGACCCGGGCTTCAGTGTGCTGCTCACCCTACAAAAAGCCATACAAGGCGCGGCCCGTCCGTAACGCCATCCCCCAGAAGCGTCCACATGTTCACTTGGGAGTACAATGGCGCACGTTCAATGAGCACGCTCCGGCCCATCTTGGCTTGGGTGCTCGCGACGACGATCGCGTTGTGGTCGCCCATCTGCCTGTGCCAGAGTCACGCGGGCGCCGGCGGGCATCACGGCACCACCCAAGAGCAGCATCAGAGCGACAACGCACAGCCCAGATCGCACGGGTGTGCCCACCACTGCGGCGGCGGCGCCGGCGATACGGCGCCCGGCGGCGAGCCCGCGCCGTCGGACGATCGGCACCGCTGCGACTGTCCCCAGATGGTGGCGGCGCTCTCGAAGGTTGACCACGGCACCCAGGCTGCCGCGGTTGCGGTGCTCGTCCCGTCCACGTGGGTGCTCGTTGAGATCCTGCCGCCGGCCAGCGCCATCCCGGCGCGCCGACCGACGGATCACGCCCTCAAGCGACCGGTGACTTCACTGCTGCGCCAGCACTGCGCGCTCATCGTGTAGCAGGTCGCCCCGCGCGGCCCCGTTCGGGCCGCGCTCGCTGCCCTTGGTCGCGGCGGCGATTCGATCCACATCCCACCATTCGTCCAATGTGGCCCCGGGCATCTGGCCGTCACCCCCACGCGTGCGGCCCGTGCGCGGAGCAGCGTCCAGGTCTCTGCGCGGGAGGTCCGTTTTTACCCTCAGTTCAAGGAGTTCATGCGATGTTGAGAAACCAGTTCACGATTGTCTCGGCGGCACTCGCCGTTCTCGCCGGTTCGGCGCCCGCTTTCGCCCAGCACGACGGGCACAAGGCCCCAGCCCAGCCCAAGCAGCACGAGCACCAGCCCGGGCACACCGACAAGCCCGCGGACGCGGCGAAGGCGCCCGAGCGCGTCGGCGATCCGTACCCGTTCGACACCTGCCCGATCTCCGGAGAGAAGCTCGGGAGCATGGGCGAGCCCTTTGTCAAGATGTACGAGGGCCGAGAGATCCGCTTCTGCTGCGACGGCTGCCCGCCTCGCTTCGAGAAGGACCTCGCCGCGAGCATGGCCAAGCTCGACGAAAAGGTGGTGAAGGACCAGACCCCGCTCTACCCGCTCAAGACCTCCATCGTCACCGGCAAGGACCTGCCGGCCAAGCCCTACGACTTTGTCTACGGCAACCGGCTCATCCGCTTGGGTGTGGAGGCGGAGAAGGCCGAGTTCCTCAAGGACCCCAAGCGTTACATCGCCGAGCTCGACAAGGCGGTGGTCGCCGAGCAGGGGAAGAACTACCCGCTGACCAAGTGCCCGGTGAGCGGCGAGGCCTACGGCGGGGACATGGGCGAGCCGGTGGACATGGTCTACGCCGGGCGCCTGATCCGCGTCTGCTGCAAGATGTGCAAGAAGGACATCGAGAAGGACCCCGCGAAGTTCATCGCGATGGCGGACGCCGCCCGCAAGGGCCAGCACCCGGGCCCCGATGGAGACCGCAAACCCCATGGCCACAAGTGACCCGATCCACCTCGCGCGAGCGGCAGCCCGCGCGGGGCCTTCGTCCACGTTCGGCCAAGCACGAGAAGCACGGGAGGAACCGCATGAGACGCACTCTCTGGATCGCAGTTCTGGCTCTTGCCGGCTGCAGCGCCACCTACCACGAGCCCGAACTTTCCGCCGATCATCCGGCGAGCCCCGATGCTCCGGTGGTCTTTCGCGGGGAACGAGCAGCCACGCTGGACCTCTCGGCCGCCGATCCGGTTGCGCCGGCTCCCCCGGCGTCGGCGGGCGGGCACGAGGGGCACGGAGCATCACCCGCGCCTGCGCCCGAAGGCCGGGGGCACGGCGAGGGAGCCCATGAGGCGCCCGCGCCGAGCGAGCCCGCCGGTAACGCCCTGTACGTCTGCCCGATGCACCCCGAGGTCACCTCCGACAAGCACGGTCAACGGTGCCCCAAGTGCGGTATGGCCCTGGTCCGCCGCGGCGAGGGAGGCAACCCATGAGACCGCGGACCCTTCCAGCCGCGCTCGTTCTCTTGCTCCTCACCGGGTGCGCGAGCATGAAGCCCGGCATGGGCTTCGACGATGTCCGCCAGAGCGTCTCCGATCGGACGGGGATGCGCGTGCACTGGAACACCGGCTCGGCGGAGGACCGGGAGGTCGCGGCCGCGATCGACGCTCTGCTGGAACGTGAGCTCTCCGCCGAGGAGGCGGTGCAGCTGGCGCTGCTGAACAACCGCGAGCTTCAGGCGGTCTACGAAGAGCTCAACCTCGCCCAGGCCGACCTGGTGCAGGCCGGGTTGCTTCGTAACCCCGTCTTCAGCGGCGAGGTGCGGTTCGGCGTCGACACCTCTGGCACGGGCATCGTGCTGGACGCGACGCAGGAGTTCGTGAGCCTGCTCTCGATGCCGCTCCGCAAGGGCCGCGCCCAGGCCCAGTTCGAGGCCGCCAAGCTCCGCGTCACGGCGTCGGTGGTCGATATGGCCGGCCGGGTGCGCTCCGCGTACTACGAGTACGTCGCGGCCGCCCAGACGACCGAGATGCGCCGCACCGTGCTCGAAGCGACCCGCGCGTCCTACGAGCTCGCCCGGCGCGTGCGTGCCGCGGGGAACTCGACCGAACTGGACGTGGCGACTGAGCGTGACCTGTTTGAGCAAGCCAAGCTCGATCTGGCGCTGGCCGAAGAGAACGAAATCGTTCTCCGGGAGCAGCTGACCGCCATGATGGGGCTCTGGGGCGAGCAGGCCGGGTGGCGAGCGATGGCACGCCTGCCGGCGATCCCGGAGGCCGATTCCGGGCACGACATCCAGTCGATTGAACGCCGGGCGGTCGAGGCGAGCCTCGACCTTGCGGTGGCACGGCGAGAGATCGAGGTCGCCGCGCGCACGCTCGGGATCAGCCGTCCCTTCTCGTGGCTCTCCGAGACGGTGGTGGGCGTCGCCGGGGAGCGAGACCTCGACGGCGGGTGGTCCGTCGGCCCGACGCTCTCGGTCCCCGTCCCGCTGTTCGACCAGGGACAGGCGGCGATCGGCCGGGCCGAGGCGCAGCTCAGGCAGGCGGGCGGGCACTACTACGCGCGTGCGATCGAGGTCCGCTCCCGCGCCAGGGCCGCGGGGGCCGTGCTCAACTCCGCCCGCAGCCGGTCCCGCTACTACGAGGCTGTGGTCCTGCCCCTCCGCGAGCAGATCGTCCAGCAGACCCAGCTGCAGTACAACGCGATGCAGATCCCGGCGTTCCAGCTCCTGGAAGCGAAGCGCAACCAGATCGAGGCCGGGGCCGATTACATCGAATCGCTCCGCGACTACTGGGTCGCCCGCGCGCGGGTCGAGCAGATCCTCGGTGGGCGCGTGAGCGCCTTTGAGGGGAGCGGCCCGGCTTCCCCCAGCGACATGCCGCACACGGCGATCCCCGAAGACACATACCGACCCTTGCAGCACCGCCACACGGGGGCACGCCCAGTGGCAAGCCCGGAGTAAGCCATGCACGAGAACACACCTCACGCGCCGCGACTCGTTGCCCGGACACTAACACGGCGAGACCTTCTGGCCACCGGGGCGATGGCGGGCGGCGCACTGCTGATCGGCGGGCGGGCGTCGGCCCAGCAGGGCCAGCCGACGACGCCGGCCGGTCAGCCGCCGGCACGGCCGCAGCCCGACCGGGACTTCAAGTTCCAGGAAGAGAACCCTGCCCGGGACAATGTCCCCACGGGTCACGAGCACTTCCCGCCGGGCGAGCCGGGCCGAGACTACACGCCAGTGATCGTTCCCAATGGCTGGACGCTCCCA
Source organism: Planctomycetota bacterium (assembly GCA_023434205.1). Classification (GTDB taxonomy): domain Bacteria; phylum Planctomycetota; class Phycisphaerae; order Phycisphaerales; family UBA1924; genus JAEYTB01. The sequence goes on from JAEYTB010000023.1 coordinate 6,362, forward strand.
TTCAAAGTCGTCGGCGGCGTCAAGGTGTTCCACCTCGTGGCCGAGGAGGTGCAGAACGAGTTTGCGCCGGGGCTGGTCGCCACGTGCTGGGGGTACAACGGCGGCGTGCACGGTCCGATGATCGAGGCGGTCGAGGGCGACCGCGTCCGCATCTTCGTGACAAACAAGCTCCCGGCGGCGACGACGGTGCACTGGCACGGCCTGCTCCTGCCCAGCGGGATGGACGGGGTGGGCGGCCTCTCGCAGCGGTCGATCCGGCCCGGCGAGACGTTCATGTACGAGTTCACGCTCGTGCAGCACGGCACGCTGATGTACCACAGCCATCACGACGAGATGACGCAGATGGGCCTGGGCATGACGGGCATGCTCGTCATCCACCCGCGCCGTCCCACCGGCCCGCGCCCGGACCGCGACTTTGCCATCCTGCTCCACGAGTGGCGGATCGAGCCGGGGGCCTCTCGCCCGGATCCCAACGAGATGGTCGAGTTCAACGTTCTCACGATGAACGCCAAGGCGTTCCCGGGCACGCGCCCGCTCGTGGCGAGGCTCGGCGACCGCGTCCGCATCCGCATCGGCAACCTCAGCGCGATGAACCATCACCCGATCCACCTGCACGGGTACTACTTCCTGATCACAGAGACCGACGGGGGGGCCATCCCGGACGCGGGCCGCTGGCCCGAGACCACGGTCCTGGTGCCTGTCGGCAGCACGCGCACCGTCGAGTTCACCGCCGACAACCCGGGCGACTGGGCGCTGCACTGCCACATGACGCACCACGTCATGAACCAGATGGGGGAAAACCTGACCAACATGATCGGCGTGGACGCCCGCGGGCTGGACACCCAGGTCCGCGGCCTGCTCCCGGGCTACATGACGATGGGCCAGACGGGCATGGAAGGGATGAGCGCGATGGGCATGGCCGTCCCCGCCAACAGCATCCCCATGCTGGGCGCTGACGGGCCCTTCGACGAGATCACGATGGGCGGGATGTTCACCATCCTCAAGGTCCGCGAGAGCCTGGCCAGCTACGACGAGGACCCGGGGTGGTACGAGCCGCCGCCGGGAACGCTCGCCGACGCGGCCACCAACGACGCGCTCCGCGCCAACGGCGTGACGCCAGACGCGACCTCCGCGGCCCGGGCGCCCGCGGAGGTTGTGCGATCCTGGCGACAGTCGCCTTCGGGCAGGACGCAGGAGCGGGCGCCGGCGGGCCAGGAGGAAGAACGCGGGCGCCAAGACCACGGGGCTCACCGATGAACGCGCACGCGCGAACGTTACACGCCAGCCGCCGCCATCTTCTCGCACGACCGCGCACACCTGCGGCAAACCTCGGCGCACTGCTTCATCGTCTGGTCCCCGTTGGCCATCCGGTCGCACGCGTCGGCGCAGGCGTTGCAAATCTCCGCGCACTCGCGGCAGATCGCCGTCGCGTAGTGCGACGCCCGGGACATGAACCCGACAGCCACACCGCAGATCTGCTTGCAGTCCTGCAGGAGCCCCTGGTGTTCCGGCGAGGCGTGCTCGCCGCCGAGGTGCAGGCAGTGGTGGGCGGTCTGCGAGCAGATGCTGGCGCACTCGGCGCAGTCCTTGATGCACTGCTGGGTTTCGCGGGAGGGCATCTGGTGAGGCATGGTGGCGTCCTTTCTTACGGTGTTGATCGCTCGGTGCCGCGCCGGCGCAGCCACTCTCTTGTACGGCTGCACGCTCGCTGCGGCGGTGAGCGACCGATGAATTCGAAGTCATTTGAGGCGGGGTTCCCATGCGGCGAGCCCCACACCGCCCCTGCGGCCTCACCCCGTCACGCGTCTTCCCAGCGGGCCGGCGGCTCGGACCGGGTCCCCAGTGTCTTGGGTTCAAGCCGTCGAGCCGCGAACAGCTTCCTCTCTCACACAAGGAGATCGGTCATGATGATGAAGACTCGCACTGTTGCCGCGGCCGCCGCGGCGGTCCTCTCCTCACTCGCAGGCGCGAGCGCCCTTGCGCAAGGCGGCCAGCCGTCGAACGCGCCGGCGCACACGCATCCCCTGCCCGCGACCGCGCCGCACACTCCGCCGACCGATCAGACCGCGGCGCTCGTCGATCAGATCGCGGAACTGCGCGCCCAGGTTGCGCGGCTCGAGGCGGCGCTTACCCAGGGGCACTCTGCCCCCGCCGCTCAGGCCGCACCGCCGCAGAGCGGCGCCGGACCGATGGGCCGTATGCGGATGCGAGGCCAGCCGATGCAGGGCGGCATGCCAGGCATGTCCGGCGGCGGCCAGGCGGGGATGAGCGGCGGCGGTGGCATGGGCGGGATGATGGGCATGATGGAGCAGATGATGGGCGGCATGGAGATGCCGATGGGGCCCGGCATGGGCATGATGGGGATGGACAAGATGGGATCGATGCCCATGCCCGCGATGCAGGTCTCGGCCTTGCCGGGCTTCCCGGGCGCTTCGCACATCTACCACGTCGGGGCAACGGGCTTCTTCCTCGATCATCCCGAGCACATCACGCTGACCACCGACCAGCAGGCCCGGCTGGGGCAGGCCCGCGAGAAGGCCATGATGGAGCAGGCAACCGCACAACGCGCCATCGATCAGGGTGAGCAGGAACTCTGGGACCTCACGGCCGCGGACCGCCCCGACGCGGCCAAGATCGACGCGAAGGTGCGGGAGATCGAGCAGCTCCGGGGCGATCAGCGGCTTGCGTTTATCCGCGCGGTGGGCGCAGCCGCCGGAGTTCTGACGGACGAGCAGCGCCAGCAACTCACCGGAATGCTCCCGCCCTCTCCCCCCCAAGCGCCCCCCCACGCCCCCGCCGCGCAGCCGCAACAAGGCGGCATGGGCGGCCACATGTGACCGCCAGCACGCTGAGCACCCCCGCCATCTTCCAGCGAGCCACCCGCATGTACGAGTTCGAAGCCGAGAGAGCATCCGCCAAGGCGCGCACGGTCGTCTGGATCGTGGCGATCGGGACTGCCCACTTCCTGCTCGGGACCCGCGCGCACTCGGTGCACGGGCTGCACGTCGTCCTCGCCGGACTTTTCCTCATCCCGGTCCTGATCGCGTCTGGCGCGTTCGCCGTCCGCGGCGGCATCCTGGCCGCCGCGGCGGTCAGCGCGGTGTACGTCTCCCACCTGCTGTGGTCGTGGCGAGACTCGGCGATGGCCAACCCGGACCAGTACGGCATGGTCGGGGTCTACTTCACGGTGGGCATCGCCGCCGGCCGGCTCGCGGCGATCGCCAACTGGCGCCGCGCCCAGCGCGACGAGGTCATCCGCCGGGCCAATGCCGCGGAACGGGCCGGAGGGAGCGTGCATCCATGAGGCGACTCGGCCGCACATTGATCATCGCGGTCTCCGTCTTCGCACCCGCCGCGAACGGGCAGGTCACCCCGGAAGAGCACGCGGCGCACCATCCGCCGGCGCCACCGGCCGCCCCCGGCACGCCAGCGGCGCAGCCACAGGACGCGATGCAGGGAATGGGGCAGATGATGGAGGGGATGCAAGGGCCCCCGCCCAAGCAGCTCTACCCCTCGCTCATTGACCTGCCGGACCTCCCGCCGGAACGGCGGGAGGAGGTGCAGCGCGCCGCCCACGAGCGGATGGAGAGCGGCACGCGGCTCATGGCCGAGGGGCTGGACCTGCTCGTCCGGTCCGCTCCCGGGACGGACTACGCGGCGATGCAGGACGCGGTCGCCAAGCTTCGGGAGGGCCTCGCCAGGTTCGACAGTGGGCTGGCGGCCCACCGCGCGCTGGCCGAGGGGAACGACCCGCGCGCCTTGGCGGCGCAATGGTTCAAGAGCCAGATGAACCTGCCCGGGCCCCCGCCCCCCGCCGAAACGCACGGGCTGTGGGGCTTCTCCTGGGCGCACCTGGCGGCGATGGCGCTGCTCATCGCCTTCGCCGTGGCCATGATCGCTATGTACTTCCTCAAGATGCGGCGGGCGGCCGCGCTGCTTAGGCAGCTGGCCACCGCCCCGCCGCGCTCCTGGGGTGGCTCGCTCCGCGTAACCCGGGTGTTCAACGAGACCCCGCAGATCAGGACATTCAGGCTGGTCGACGCCGCCGGTGGTCCCATCCCGTTCAACTTCTTGGCCGGGCAATTCCTCACCCTGACCGTCGCCCACGAGGGCAAGACCGCGAAGCGCGCCTACACGATCGCATCCTCGCCGGCCCAGCGTGACTACGTCGAACTCACCGTCAAACGAGAAGAGAACGGGCTGGTGTCGCGGATCCTCTGCGACCAGACCCGCGAGGGTGCGCTCCTGCAGATCGCCGCACCCCAGGGCGTATTCACGTTCACAGGGGCGGAGGCCGACAGCATCGTGCTCATCGGCGCCGGGGTCGGGGCGACGCCGCTCATGAGCGTCGTGCGCTACCTCACCGACCGGGGCTGGGGCAAGCCGATCTACCTCTTGCTCGGGTTCCGCTCGCCAGAGGACTATCTGTTCCGGGCAGAGTTGGAGTATCTCCGGGAGCGTCATCCGTATCTCCACGTGGTTGCCACGATGAGCCGCCCGGATGGGAGCTCCTGGACCGGGCCTATCGGCCGGGTGACCAAGGAGCTCATCGCCCAGAACGTGCCGGAGGTGGCCACACGGCGCGTGCACGTGTGCGGGCCGCCCGCCATGATGGAAGCAACGCGGACCGTGCTGCTCGGGCTGGGCGTCGCGCCCGAGAACATCCGGATCGAGGCCTTCGGACCTGCACAGAAGGCCCAGGAGCGGCGAGCGGCCGTGCAAGCCGCGATGGCCGAAGCGCCGGCGGCCTCGACGCCCGCCGTGTCCTTCACCATCTCGGGCAAGACGGCGCCGCTGCCCCCGGACACGTCGGTTCTCGAGGCCGCCGAGCACGTGGGCGTATCAATCGATTACTCGTGTCGGGTTGGAACGTGCGGGCTGTGCAAGGTTAAGCTCCTCGAGGGGCACGTGACGATGGCGGTGGAGGACGCCCTGGCCGCCGAGGAGAAGGCGCGCGGGATCATCCTCGCGTGCCAGGCGAAGTCCAAAAAGCACCTGGAAGTGGAGGCCTGAGCGATGCAAGAGCGAGAGCGTGCGATCGTGAGCGCCCTGATTGTACTGCTCGTCGTGCTCACGCTGGGCTTCTACGTCCATCGAGACCCCAGATTCCCGGGGAACCTGGCCGGCGGGGTGCTGGGCGTCTCCGCTGCCGCGCTCATGCTGGTCCCGCTCGCGTACCTGATCGTCAAGCGTGTTCCGCCCCTGAAACGAACGGTCACCGGGACGGTGTCGATGCGCACCTTGCTCGCGGTGCACATCTACGCGGGCGTGCTGGCACCGATCCTGGGGGTGCTCCACACCGGCCACCGGTTCCAGAGCCCGCTCGGGATCGCCCTCACCCTCATGATGATCCTCGTCGCACTCAGCGGGTTTGTCGGGCGCTACCTCATGGGCCAGATCACGAGCGGCTCCCGCGAGCAGCAGAAGCTCCTGGCCGGCCTCCGCGGCGAGTACGAACGGGCGGCCGATATGCTCGTGCAGAGCCCAGACCAAGCCCACGCCCTCCGGCCGCTGGCGGGCTTCTTCGGACGCCTGGTCGCCCCGTTCGTCTTCCGAGGCCGGAGTGGCGACGACCGGCCCGCCGCCTGGCGGGCCGCGCGCCTGGCCGAGTCGATGGCGGACATCGAATACTCCCTGAAGACGCGCGAGGCGGCCAAGGCCACCTTCGCCAGATGGCTGGCGTGCCACATCGTGATCGCGATTGTGCTCTACGCGCTGCTGTTCATTCACATCTGGTCCGCTTGGTACTTCGGCATCAGGTGGCTGACATGAAACGGATAGAGATTATCTACGCCGCATTGACCCTGGGAGCTCTGGGCATCGCGGCGGGGCTGCCGTTCGCCGCGCACCGCGACGGTGCCGCCTCGGTGCCCGGCTGGCAATCCTTCGTTGACCCCGGTGCGCTGTCGGGGAAGCACGCGTTCCTCGCCGGCGACTGCGAGTCGTGCCACACGCCGCACGCCGGACCCACGGCGGACAAGTGCATCGCGTGCCACGCCAACGCACAGACCATCCTCGCCCGGCAGCCGACGGCGTTCCACGCCCGCCTCGGTGCCGGCGCGGGCGATTGCCGCGGGTGCCACGTCGAGCACATGGGCGCGGAGAGCCGCCCGACGGCGATGGACCACGCCGTGCTCGTCCGGCTGGGCGAGGCGTCCTCGACGGCGCATGGGGCGGTGGCGCTGCGCTCACTGCCCGTGCAGCACCCGCGGATCAGTCCGGAGGAGACGGCCCTCGACTGCTTCACCTGCCACGCGAACCAGGACCCGCACCGCACGCTCTTCGGCCGCGACTGCGCATCCTGCCACGCGACGAGCGCGGCGCAGGGGGGGTGGACAATCCCCGAGTTCCGGCACCCCTCGCCGCTCTCGACCGACTGCGCGCAGTGTCACCAGGCGCCGCCGAGCCATTACATGATGCACTTTGAGATGGTGTCGATGAAAGTGGCCGGCGTCATGCACGCCGAGGTGGCGCAATGTTTCCTCTGCCACCAGACCAACGCCTGGAACGACATCAAGGGAGTGGGATGGTACAAGCACCACTGAATTTGAGCAGTCCTGCACGACCGGTACGGCCGCCGGATGTGGGCGACGCCGGCAGGTCTTACTCCCGGGGTGCGCAGCACGAGCGCGTGCCGGCTGCAAGGGCCGCTCCCGCCCCGGCCGGGCACCGGTCCGCGCAGATGAGCTCACCGGTGATCGGGCACACGATCTTGCCCGGGCAGTCCTCCCGCTCAGCGCTGACGAGTGCCAGTGCGCCGTCCCCGGGCGTCGCCGCGCTCTGGCACCCGGCGGCTGCTCCCAGGAGGCCCGCCGCGGAGAGGGCGGTCGCCGCGGCCGTCTTGCAAGTGCAGTGCTTCATGATCGTCGACTCCTATTGGATCGCTCGCCTTCACGCTCAAGGACACGAGCACGGAACAGCAGTCCGCTGTGCCAGAACGCCGGCAACGAGCCAGCGCGCTGGTGAGCGCGTCGCGGACAGTGGTCAGCTGATTCAGCTTGGTCTCGACTTGCCGCAGCCGCGATTCGAGCAGGGTGCGCATCTGGGCGCGGCTCGTTCGTGCGTCCATTTCCAGGACAGCGCGGATGTCCTTCAGCGGCAGACCGATCCCCTGGGCAGCTCGCACAAACCTCAGCCGGGCGACCGCCTCGCCGTCGTAGAGACGGTACCCGGCCGGGGATTTTGCCGCGGGAGCAACCAGGCCTTCTCGCTCGTAGAAGCGAACCGTCGAGGCGGGCACGCCTGCGAGGCGCGCGGCCTTGCCCACGGTCAGGAACTCCTGCTTGGATGGTCCGTCATGGGGCATTGGTGCGGTAGCCTACACCTTCAAGTAAGGTGCAAGGTCAAGCGGTGCGGGACAGTTCGGGTCGCGGCTGGCCAGCTTCAAGCGCCAGCAGGCGGCAGACTCTGCAAAGGAACGGAACGGCAATTGGGGCAGCAGGTATGAATCAACACCGGGACCATTCCCATCACGGCGACCATGAGCACTCACACGGCGGTCACCGCACGCACGGAGCCGAAAAGGCTCCAGCGCTGCCGACGAGCGGCCCTGGTAGCGAGGCTCATGCGGCTCACGGTCCGGACGTCGCCATCTACACCTGCCCGATGCACCCGCAGATCCGGCAGAGCACGCCGGGCAACTGCCCCATCTGCGGGATGACCCTCGAGCCGCTCATGCCCACGCTCGAGGAGGGGCCGGACCCGGAGCTCGTCAGCTTCACGCGCCGCTTCTGGTGGACGCTGCCGCTGACGATCGTTGTAGCGATTCTCGGAATGGCGGGCCATTACGTGCCCGGGCTGTCGGCGGCGGTGCGGAGCTGGATCGAACTGGTGCTGACCATCCCGATCGTCTTCTGGGCCGGGTGGCCGTTCTTTGTCCGCTGGGCCGACTCCATCCGCCGCCTGAGCCCGAACATGTGGACGCTCATCGGCACCGGCGTCGGCGCGGCGTTCTTCTACAGCCTGGCCGCCACGATCTTCCCGGGGTGGTTCCCGGCGGGCTTCGAGTCCCACGGGCGCGTCGGCGTGTACTACGAGGCCGCGGCGGTGATCGTGTCGCTGACGCTGCTGGGCCAGATCCTCGAGCTCCGGGCCCGGTCGCAGACCTCGGCAGCGATCAAGTCGCTCCTGGGCCTGGCGCCCAAGACCGCCCGCCGCATCCGTGACGACGGCGGCGAGGAGGATGTTCCGCTCACGCACATCCACGTTGGCGACAGGCTGCGCGTCCGCCCGGGCGAGAAGGTGCCCGTGGACGGCGTCGTCGTCGAGGGGCGCTCCAGCGTGGACGAGTCCATGCTGACCGGGGAGCCGATGCCGGTCGAGAAGGAACCCGGGAGCCGGCTCATCGGCGCGACAATCAACGCCGGCGGGAGCCTGGTCATGCGTGCCGAAAAGGTCGGCGCCCAGACTGTGCTCTCGCAGATCGTGCAGATGGTCGCGCAGGCGCAGCGCTCGCGAGCGCCGATGCAGCGGATGGCCGACCTGGTGTCGTACTGGTTCGTGCTGGCCGTGCTGGTTGTCGCGGTGCTCACCGTGATCGTGTGGGGCTTCTTCGGCCCCGAGCCGAGCTGGACCTACGCGCTCTTGAACGCGGTGGCGGTCCTCATCATCGCCTGCCCCTGCGCGCTGGGACTCGCCACGCCGATGTCGATCATGGTTGCGACGGGGCGGGGCGCCACCTCGGGCATCTTGTTCCGCGATGCCGAGGCGATCGAGGCCCTGCGGACCATCGACACGCTCATCGTGGACAAGACCGGCACGCTTACCGTCGGCAGGCCCGCCTTCCACAGCGTCGTCGCCGCCCCCGGCTTCACGGAGAAGGAGGTGCTGCGGCTGACCGCCAGCCTCGACCAGGGCAGCGAGCACCCGCTCGCCGAGTCCTTTGTCGCCGAGGCCCGCCGGCGGGGGCTCAATCTCAGCACGCCCGAGGAGTTCGAGTCGGGAACCGGGATCGGTGTCCGCGGCCGGGTGGACGGCAAGCGCATCGCCTTGGGGAACACCGCGCTCATGCAGGAACTTGGCGTGGATGTAGACGCGCTCCGGGCGGCCGCCGAGGAGCGGCGGGCGGAAGGCGCGTCGGTGGTCTTTGTGGCCGTGGATGGTCGCGCGGCGGGGCTTGTGGCCGCGGCCGACCCCGTGAAGGACTCGACGCCGGAGGCGATCGGGCAGCTTCACGGCGCCGGGATCAGGATTGTCATGGCGACCGGCGATGGGCTCACAACGGCGCAGGCGGTCGCCAAGCAACTGGGGATCGACGAGGTCCACGGCGAGGTCAGGCCACAGGACAAGGTGGATCTCGTCGCGTCGCTCCAGGCCCAGGGACGGCGCGTTGCTATGGCGGGGGACGGGATCAACGACGCCCCCGCGCTGGCCAGAGCCAACGTGGGCATCGCGATGGGCACCGGCACGGACGTGGCGATGAACAGCGGGCACCTCACGCTCGTCAAGGGCGACCTGCGCGGCATCGCCCGGGCACGCCAACTCTCGCAGGCCACCGTCGCCAACATGAAGCAGAACCTGGTCTTCGCCCTGATCTACAACGCCCTTGGAGTGCCAATCGCTGCCGGCATTCTGTACCCCGCCTTCGGCGTGCTGCTCTCACCGCTCTTTGCTGCGCTGGCCATGAGCCTGAGTTCCGTCTCGGTGGTCTTCAACGCACTTCGGCTCCGAAAGGTTTGACGAGAATACTGGATCAGATCGAGAAGGTCCCTGTCCCGCCACCGCTGGAACTCAACCCGCTCACGCTGCCCGAGCCGCTGCCGGACGAGGAGGACGAGCCGGACATAGATCCGGAGGTCGAGAACGAGGACGAACCACTGGACTTGCTGCCGGACGAGGAGCCGCTGCTGGACGAACCGCTGCTCGATCCGGACATGGACCCCGATCCCGAGCCGGAGCCCGACCCGCTTCCGGAGCCGGAACCTGATCCCGACGATGCGCTGCCCGAGCCGGAACTCTGTGCGGTCGCGGGCATGTCGTTGTGGACCCACACGCCTTCGGCGAGCAGCGTGTTGGTGCCGGGGATGTGGATGGCCACGGTGCGGGTCGTCGCGTCGATGCGGACGACGGACTCGACCTCCTCCTCGTTCATGTGCTGGTCGATCAGGAAGTCCCCCGGCTGGATGAACTCGGCGGACGCGAAGCCCCATTCGTCGCCGCGGCGGATCATGAACGGGTGCTCGGGCGTCGCCTTCAGGCGGCGGTTGATGACCATGAAGCCGTGGTGCTCGCCGAGGCGGATGCTGGCCACACGGGCCGCGACCGGCGTCGCGCCGTGCAGTCCGTGGTGCGAGAGCCAGTTGTACTGGGCGCGGTAGGGAACATCGACCTCAAGGCCGGGCACCTCGATGGATGCCACGTGATCGCCGGGCTTGAGGTTCTCGATAGGCGTGAGGCGGCCGTCCTCGAGGCGCACGAGCGTGCCGAAGAGGAGGCAGTTGCTGCCCGGACCCGATCCGCCGGGGCCGGAACCACCGGGACCCGATCCGCCGGGACCGGACCCACCGGGGCCGGAGCCACCACCGCTTGATCCGCCGCCGCCAGAGGACCCGCCTCCGCTGGAGCCGCCCGACCCGCCCGACGATGCGCCGGAACTCATGCCGCTGCTCGCTCCGGACGATGCGCCGCTGGACATCCCGCTGCTCATGCCGCTGCTGCCCGACCCGGACGACCCCGAGCCGCTCGAAGAGCCAGATCCCGACCCGCTCGACGACGATCCGGACGACGATGAACCCGACGAGGACGAACCGCTGGACGACATCGATCCCGAAGACGAGCTGCCCGACGATGATGTCGGTGTGCCGCTGCTCGAACCCGACGATCCCGAAGACATGGACTCGCTCGACCCGCTGCTTGACGGCGTGTGCGTCGTGCCGGACGTGTTGCTGGTGAAGGCGCCGGTGGTGTAGAACGTGAGCGTGGGCGTTCCGCCGGGGCCGGTCGTGTAGATGACATCGCCGGTCGTCGAGTAGCTCGGCGGCATACTCGGCGTGCTGGTCGGCGTCGAATAAGTGCTCTCGGGTGTCGAACCCGAGGGCGTGGAGTAGTTGCTCGACCCGCCACCCGTGGGCGGACGGCCCGTGGCCCACACGGGGATGTATAAGTAGTAGCGGGTCGGGCCGTCGCTCATCGGGCGGCCTCCTGCGGCGTAGCGGCGGGCTTGTGGGGGGGCGGGTTCGGTTCGTACCAGCCCGCCGTGCTCACCGGCTTGCCGCACTCGGCGGATGCGGCCTTGACCGCCGCGGCGAAGTCCATGCGCTCGAACGCCTGGAGCTCGCTGCCGGGCGAGCAGTTGATGATGCGGAAGCGGTGCTTGTCAAAGTGCGGCCGCAGGGCCTCGAAGCGGCGGGCCAGGGAGTCGTACAGGACGTTGTTGTGCCGGATGGCGTTGGGGGCGCGGTGCTCCTCGAAGGCATACTTGCGGTCGGCCGCCATCTTGAAGTCGCAGCCGAGCAGGTACACGGTGCCGAATCCGAGGTGATGCAGGAGGCGCAGGGCGACGAGCATGACGCTCCGCTTGCCGGTGATGCCGAGGGAATCGGCGTGCTTGGCGTCGTTGCCCCAGGGCACGGAGTCGCCCGTGAGGAACCGCGCATGATCGAAATGATCGGCGCGGCGGAAGAACAGCACGCTGGGCATCTGGTGGACCTTGAAAGCACTGCTGCGCATCGTGCCATCGGGATTCTGGATGCGGAGGCGCTTGTCCCACGCGCACGTCGGCACGAACTTCAGGATGCCCGGGTCCTTCCAGCCGGTGTCGATAAAGCGGCCGGGATCGTCCACGCAGGTCCAGAGCGTGGGACGGTGGACCGACCAGGCGTTGTTGACGGCCATCGTCACGATGCCGCGCCGGTTGAGCTGCGAGAGGTCCACCTGCGTGAGCGACGGCCCCGAGAGGATCAGGAATGCCGAGCGCCCTCTGTAGAACCCCGCCAGGGACACCGAGTCGAAGTCGGCGGTATAGAGGCGCAGGCCATCCCGCGCGGGCTTCCGCGCCTTCAGCCCCGCTTGCAGCGCCGCGATATCCGACTGGTTCTCACGCACAACCACAGCCCTCCTTGGCCGAGAACCGCCCGACGATGTACCGCCCGTCCGCCTTCGGTGCCGTCACCGTCCCGACGCGGCCGATCCGCTCGAGCCACCACGCCAGCGGTTGCACCGTCGGGTGCAGCCCCTCGCCGGCGACCGTGTTCCGGCTCGGGCGCGTGCAGATCGACAGAACGAAGTGCGCCCGGGGTCGCCCGACCCGCCGCATCTCTGCCAGCACCGCGTCCACGTCCTCGGGGAGCAGGTGCTCCAGCGCGTCGAAACTCGTCACCACGTCCGCGACACCGTCGAGCAGACCGGTCTTGTGCATCGCCCGCGGGATGTCCGCCTCGGGGAAGGCGAAGTCGATGCCGAGGCCATCAATGCCGATCCGGCGCAGCACGCCGATGAAGTCGTTCCGTCCGCACCCGAAGTCCACCACGAACCGGGGCTTGACACGCTGGACGAGCGGGATCGCCGCCGCGCCGTGGATGGTTGCGCCGTATCCGGTGCCCGGCGCGGCGGGCCGCGCGGCCAGCGCGACGTACTTCTTCCGCTCGTGCTCGCGGCGAGCATCGAGGGTCGGCTTGGTTTGGGAGGCGGGAGTCGTGGTCATGCGCCCCCCTCGACGTACAGGTTGAACTTGCGGTTCTCGTCGGCCGGGTCGGCGATCTCGATCAGGCTCATGGCCTCGAAGACCCAGACCGGCTTGCCTTTGCTGTTGCGCTCGCAGGTGAGCTGCACGCACACTCCCTGCGGGATCGGGACCAGCCTTGGCCGGAGCGACCGCGCGGGCGGGCACTTCGGAAGCACGCCGGGCAACTCGCACACCGGTCCCAGCCCCAGCAGCCCGCCGAAGCCGGAACCCGGCTCCGAGTTGTTCATGTGGTGGGCCTCGAAGCGGTTGATCGCCAGGCGCGTCGGGTCTTCGCCCCCGCCCGGGAGCTGCGACGACAGACCCTCGGGCACGGGGACATACCGCAAGTAGGTGTCGCTGCCGGGGTCCCCGTCGATCCGGGCCTCGAGCCACGGGTAGCGCCAGCGGTTGTTCTCGGTGGGGATGGGCTGGGCCGCGCCGAGAATGGCCGTGACACGGCCGGGCGAAGGCTGGCCCATCTCGATGACAGCCCACTTCTCGCCGGTCCCGTCTTCCTTCCACAGGACGGGAATGCCGCCCATGGGCGTGCTGGCCAGGACCGTCTCCTCGGCGGCCAGCTCACAGGTCGTGTCTGTTTCGTTGGTGATGAACACCCGCGCGGGCGTGACGCCCGTGAGCACGCAGCGGCCAAGGTCGCCCGGCTTGATCGGCTGGAGCGCGAGCACGAACGAGAGGGATGGAGATTCCTCGCTGGCGATCTCGCCCGTCAACGGCGTGCGGCTGTGGAATGTCCGCTCCTGGTCCTCGTTGTCGGGCTGCACGAGCACGCCCGTGATCGCCAGCGCATGGTACGGCTCGATCTCCTCGTCGGAGTCGTTGCGGACCAGCACGATGCCGCGCTGCGCCGGCTCCAGCGCCGACCCGGCGTTGGCGTTCCGCTCCCGCCGGCGCAGATCGACCGCCGCATCGACGAAGGCGTTGTACGCTGCCGCGGGGATGCGGAGCGGTTGGCCCGACCGGACTTTGCGGAACACGTCGCCCATGCCTCAGATCCCCAATCCTGCGAAGATGCCCTCGTCGTACACGCGCTCGACATACGCTGCGACCGGGCGCTTCACGATCGCGTGGGACCCCGTGTCCTCCTGGTCGGCGTACCGAACCCACAGGTACTCCCACCCCTTCTTGCTGATGCCGCTGATGCTGCCGACCGAGATGCCGGTGGCGTTCGGACTCGCGGCAAACCGGAACGTGATCTCCCAGTCGTCGTCGGGATCGGTGCCGCGGCGCGAGCCGGAGGCGCCGAGGAACAGCACCTCGCCCGCCTGGAACCCCTTGAACGCCCCCGCGTTCACCTTGCCGGTAAGCGAGAAAAGCGTGCCCTTGTACGCGGGCGTCACCTGGTCGTTGGTGAAGTAGTGCGTCTCCGAGAACTGATAGACGGGGACCGTGATGTCCACGCCCTCGACGCCGTCGGCGGTCACGCCGATCGCGCCGCCGAAGTCCGGGGGTGACGAACCGGAGGGGGCGTGCGAGGAGACGGTCTCCTTGCTCTGGGTGATGTGCTGCGTGCCGCCACCGGTGTCGAATGAGAAGATGCTCTCGCCGGGCTCCGGGAGCGAGCCGCCCTGGGCCTTCCCGTACCGGACCACGGCCTCCCACAGCTCATCGCCGACGGGCTCGACGGAGGTGGATTGCCGGGGCTGGCCGTCATAGGTTGCGGGGCTGGTAGTCTCGGCGGCGTTGCGGGCCGCGAGGTCGTCGTTGGTCCCGCGCACGGTGTAGACCAGTTCCGCCGAGGGATTGTCGCCCTTGGTGGACTTGCGGCTCTCGAACTTCTCCGTCACCGTGATCGCCACTGCTCATGCCTCCTTGAAGTACAATCCGCCATGCCAACACCGAGTGCCGAGGTTCGCGTTCGTGAGTCCTTTGCCCGCCAAGCGCTGATGAAGACGCTGGGCGCGGAGCTTGCTGGTGTTGCGGATGGGGAAGTCCGCATCCGGCTGCCCGCTGCGCCGCACATCTCTCAGCAGCACGGATTTGCGCACGCCGGCGCGATTGCGACCATCGCCGATAGCGCGTGCGGCTATGCGTGCCTGACGAGGATGCCGGAGGACGCCGCCGTCCTTTCCGTAGAGTTCAAGATCAACCTGCTCGCCCCCGCAGTCGGTAAGGCGTTCGTTGCCGTTGGACGAGTTGTTCGGGTTGGCAAGACGATCTCCGTGGCGACGGCAGAAGTGCTGGCCGAGAATGGCGAGGGCGCGCCGAAGTGCATCGCCGTCATGCAGGCGACCATGATGCGGGTCGAAGCACGCTCCGGATTGGCTGGATGACACTCCCACGGTCGGTATCCCTCAAGTGAACATCAGCCCGCCGCTCTGCGCGGCGTCGGCCAGACGCTTGGTGTGCTTGGCGGTCTGCTCGGCTGCCCGGGCGGTGCGCTCGGCGGCCCCGCCGTCGGACTCCAGCCCCTGCGCGGCACGGGCGTTGAACGTGCCTCGGACGCTGACGCCCTTGGCGATAACCTCACCCAGGCCCGCCAGGCGGCCCTCGAAC
>JAEYTB010000034.1 GCA_023434205.1 Planctomycetota bacterium
GGGTGGGGGTGAGCGGGGGTGAGCATAGGGGGCGGGGGTTGGCTTTCGCGCCCGGGTGCGTATATTTCCTCCCCACGGCCGGTGCCCCACGGCACCTGCCGCCGCCGCCCAGGTGGCGAAATTGGCAGACGCACTACCTTGAGGTGGTAGCGCCCGCAAGGGCATGGAGGTTCAAGTCCTCTCCTGGGCATTTACCCTGCGACGGGCCCGCGTACAGCGGGCCTTTTTTACGCGCCATACTGGGCCGCGGTCTGCTCCGCGAGTTCCCGCACGCGCCGGGATAGTTCCGGCGGTTCCAGAACCACGCAGCCCGGGCCGTAGCCCAGCACCCACCAGGAGACCTCGTCCAGCCCCGCGACACGGGCGCGGAAGACGGCCGAGCCGTCGGGCTCCCACCCGAAGGTCTGGGTCTTGTGCCAGCGGGTGTCGGCGACGGTCTGGGCGAAGTCGGGGGTAAAGCGCACCGCAATGTCGTACTCGGTCTCCCCACGCATCATGCGCCACGCGTTGCCGAGGTGGTCGTCGATGGTGAAGTTCTCCGGCACGGTGTAGGGCCGCTGCGTGGGGACCACTTTGGTAAAGCGGTTGAGCTTGAGGCATCGGAGCGCATCCCGCCCGGAGTGGTGGCCGATGGCGTACCACGCGCGGACGCTGAACAGCAGCGCGTAGGGCTCGAAGTCAAACTCCTCGTCGCTGCTCCGCCCGTCGACCGAGTCGTACCGGCAGACCAGGGCGCAGCGCTCGGCGATGGCGGTCTTGACCCGCTCGTACACGTCCTCGTGGCCGTCGCTGGGGGTCGCCGCGGCGGTGTGGATGGTGACGCGGTCGGAGACCCGCTGCACATCCTCGCGGACGGAGTGCGGGAGCTGGTTCTGGATCTTGGCCAGCGCGCGCCACGCGGGGCGCAGGTGGGCAATCTGCCCGGTCGCGGCGACCTGCTCGCAGAGCACCGCGAGCGAGAGGGCCTCCTCGGGCGTGAGATGGACGGGGGGGAGGAAGAACTCACGGTCGATGCGGTAGCCGGTCGCGGCATCGAAGGAGATCGGGATGCCGACGCCTTCGAGTTCCTTCATGTCGCGGAAGATCGTGCGCTGGTCGACATCGCACTCCGCGGCGAGCCGCTTGGCGGTCCAGCCCTGCTGGCCCTGGACGAGCGTGACGATCTTGAGCAGCCTGTGGATCCGTGTGTAGCTCATGTGTGTTCCGAGGGCGGGATGAACGAGCCTCCCAAACGATTGCCGCCCGCGCGACGACAGCCCCCTGTCATCGTCACGTCACGGGTGACAACTGTGCGTCACCGCGTGCCGAGCGATGCGGAACTGGCGCCTTGCGTGACCAGTCTTACCAAGTATCGTCCCCCTCGGCACGGGCGTGCCCACTCTTCCGCCCGTGTCGGGAGGGATTTTTCGTGGACCAGCATCTCCTGGAAGTCCGGCACACCTGTTCAGCGGACCCCGAGCACCATTACTCGATGTACATCACAGCGCCGGCGGATCGGCCGGCACGCGAGGTGGTGCGGCAGACCGCGGCGCAGTTCGGGCCGTGGATCGAACGCACGCCGAGCTGGACGGTGCAGGTCATCTACCGGGCGCACCTGCGCGGCAACGCGGCGGCGGTGGAGCTCAAGCGCAGCGCGTGAGGGGGGAGGGGCTGGTCGGGACGCGCTGGGACCTGTCTCAGGCCGGCCAGCTCCTGTCGCGCATCGAGGAAGTCCACGGAGGCGCCGCGTTCACTTCGAGCGTGATAGGAAGAGGCGGATGATCACGCGGCGGTCGCGATCACCGCGGCTCACTTCGGCGTGTTTGGCCGGCGCACCGCCCCCCGCTGCTCGCGGGGGCCAATGGCATCGCTGAAGACAAAGCCGTGCTTCTCGTACCACGCCTGAAGTCTGGCGCCGTCGAGGGGTTTCTCGCCCTCGGGCTCGGCGTTGAGGCAGATGGTGGCGCCGTGGAAGTCGGCGAGCGTACACAGCGTTTTCAGGCAGCGCGACCCGTGCCCCTGACCGGGCTGCGGCGTGTAGAAGTGGTCCAGGTAGGCGCCCTCGCTGCCGTCGTTCATCCGCATGGGGCTGAGGGCGAAGAAGACCTTGCCGACCAGGTCGTTGGGCGAGAACCAGAAGATGCGGGCCCCCGCGGCGTCGCGCCCCGGCACCTCGTACACCCTGGACGTGGCGACCACCGCCCGGAAGAAGGGCGGCTTGACCCGGTGGGCCAGGGCCCGGCCGTCGGCGAAGAGCCCGAGGGCCTTGGGCATGTCCCGGATGCTGCGGATGTCGACCGGCGGCTGCACGCCCCCACTGTACCTCCCCCACCGCCCCCACCCCCCCACCGCCCCCCGCCCGCGCGTCCCGCGTCCCGGCCACGAGGCTGCACCCGGGGGCCTTCGGCCGACGTACACCCTCCCGGCGTCCCGCTTTACACGCGGGGCCCTAACGACCACAATGCACCCATGACCCACGCCCGTCCACGCACGCCGGCCCGTCTGCTGCCCTGGCTCCTCGCCGCGGCGGGGGCTGTCGCGTCCCTCGGCCTCGCCCCGCAGCCCGAGCCGCCCGCCCCCGCGCCCGAGCAAGCCCCTCAGCCGGCCGAGCCGTCGGAGGCGGAGATCATCCTGCGTGACGGCAAGCGGATGGCCGGGGTCCTGGTCGAGCAGAACAAAGACCGGGTGGTCATCGCGATCGCCGGCATTGAGACCACGTTCCCGATGGATTCGGTGGACCGCATCCGCATCCTCCCGCCCATCCAGGAGCGTTACGAGGCCCTGCGCGACAGCATCGACCCCGAGGACATCGAGGGACGGCTGCGCCTGGCCGAGTGGGTGCGCGCCAAGGGCCGCTTCGACCTGGCCCTCATCGAGATTGAGGGCGTCCTGGTGCAGGAGCCGGGGAACCCGCACGCCAAGGAGATGCAGAACCTGGTCTTGGCGCAGCAGTCGGTCGCCAGCCAGCGAGTGAGCGCCCGGCACGACCGGCCGCTGCCCCCCGGCAAGGCGTCCGACTTTCCGCTGCTCAACAGCGAGCAGATCAACCTCATCCGCGTGTTTGAGGTGGACCTCAAGAACCCGCCGCGGATGCTGATCGAGCGGGCCACGATCGAGCGGTTCCTGGACAAGTACGGCGGCACGGTGGTGGAGGGCAAGGGGCCGATCCCCGTCACGCCCAACGGGCGGCAGCTTTTCCTTCGTATGAAGCCGGCGGAGGTTCTTTCCTGGATGTTCGACCTCAAGGCCCGCGAGTTTTATCCGGAGGTCATGGTCCAGGAGAACCCGCGCTCGTTCCAGGTTTTCCGCGACCGCATCAACCGCAACTGGCTGGTCAACTCCTGCGCCACCAACCGCTGCCACGGCGGGGAGGAGGCCGGCCGCCTGTGGCTGTACAACCGCCAGCAGTCCTCCGACGGCGCGGCGTACACCAACTTCCTCATCCTCGAGCGATTCAAGCTCTCGACCGGGCAGCCGCTGATCAACTACAACGAGCCGGCCCGCTCGCCGCTGCTCCACCTTGGGCTGCCGCGGGATCAGGCGATCTTCAAGCACCCGGAGGTCGCCGGGCCCGGCCGCGGCCAGTGGACGCCCACGTTCCGGTCGCTGGAGGACGAACGCTTCGTGCAGACGGTGGAGTGGATCAAGAGCATGTACCCCAAGCGGCCGGACTACCCGATCGACTACCAGGTCCCGACTCCCCAGCCCCGGTCCCCCCACGGGATGGGGGCCGATGGTCAGCCTGTCGACCGCTAAGTCGGAACCTGGGCCTGTCAGGGTCCGAACGGTCCCGGGCTGCCAGCGCCCCCGGCCTTTTGCTACAGTGATCAACCACCAACGGCCGACCCCCCGAACGGGCCACGGCCTGACCCCAATCCTGAGGCACCCATGAACCGCGTCCCCACGACCCTCGCCATCACCGCCGCCAGCCTTGCCGCCCTCGTCGGCGGCTGCGATGACCGCTCCAGCAGCGCCGACCGGGCCATCCAGGCCCAGGCCCGCGAGATGTACGCCATGAGCGCCGACAGCCCCGCGGGCGCCATGCACGACGTCGAGACGCGGGTGATGCAGAAGGTTGGCACCGAGCTCTCCCCCCACCTCTCGACCGGCGGTGTGAGCGAGAAGGCCGCGGCTTCCGCGCTGCTCGCCCAGTCCAACCTCAACCTCGCGGAAATCGCCAAGAAGGACGTGGTCGCGGCGGAGACTGCCGCGGCCAACAAGATCGCGGAGGTCGATGCGCAGCTCGGCCACTGGCGCCGCCATCAGGCGATGAAGGCCGCCGCGGAGTCCTACGACCCCAGCGGCGAGCTGGCGGAGATCGCGAAGGCTAAGGCGGAGAAGGACAAGGCCATCGCAGCGGAACGGCAGCGCAAGGCTGGGCTCGAGGCGCAGCTCAACGAGCTCCGCGCGAAGGCGAAGGAAAAGATGGACGCCGTGGCGGAGCGCGAGGCGCAGTACGGCACGCTCATGGGGCAGGCGGCCCGCGTGAGCGCGACGGAGGGCGTGCCGATCGTGGAGCAGGCCAACGGCATCAAGCGCGAGGCCGACCTGCTGCGCATGGCGGGGACCAAGCTCGAGGCCCAGGCCGGGGTCATCGCCCCGCAGGTCCGCGAGGCCGACGCGATCGTCAACCAGCTCACCAACCAGAAGCGCGATATGGAAGCCACCGAGGCCGCGCTCGCCAAGTCCCTGTCTGACGCCCGGGCCGAGGCCGCCGCGGCGGGCGCCTCCGCCAACGAGGCCGCCTCCCGCATCGCGTCGCTCGCGGCGGAGGTTGAGTCGGCGCGCGAGGCCGTGACGGCGGCGTACGACAAGGCGGAGGGCTTCTACAAGAAGGCGATGCAGAACGCCCGCGAAGCGGCGAAAGACTCCCCCACGGGCGGCAAGGCCCTGGTGGGCGACGCCGCGCTCGCTTCGGGCTACTTGAGCTGGCAGGAGTCGCAGGGGCTCCGGCTGTACGCCGCGATGCTCGACTCGCTGGCCCGCGTGGAGCCGCCGCTGAGCGCCCGCGCGGCGTACGTGAGCAAGGCCGGCGAGGCCCGCGAGGCCGCAAAGACCGCCGTCACCACCGCCGCCGAGGAGATGGAAACCGCAAAGAACGCGTTCCAGTCGGTGAAGGTCCAGGGTGCCGCCCGTGAACGCATGGAAGCCCTCGGCGCGCTTATCGACTCCGCGATCAACGCCACCAAGGACGAGTCCACGAACAACTCGCCGGAGTTGCTGGGCCTCGCGGGCATGAACGCCCCCGCGGCGACGATGACCAGCGCGCCCTCCGGAGACGGCAGCGCCCCCGCAGGCGCCGCGGGCGCCACCAGCCCGCGGGCCACCATCGACGCCATGATCGCCGCCGTCAAGGCCGACGACGCGATGGCGCAGCTCAACCTGATGGCCGTGCCCGAAAACGTCCGCAAGGCGATGGCCCCGCTCGCCGTGTCACAGGCCCGCCTCGACAAGGCCTGCCGCGCCAAGCTCGGCAAGTCCTTCGCCGAGCTCGCCCGCTCCATGCCCGGCATGGAAGCCATGGGCAGCTCCGGGGCCGACTTTGACGCGCTGCGCAACGTTTCGGGCGACATCCAGGTCCAGGAGTCCGGCGACACCGCGACCGCGACGATCGCCGGGATGAGCCAGCTGCTGACGCTCAAGAAGATGAACGGCCAGTGGCTCGTCCATTCGCCCGAGCTGGACCAGGCAGGCCAGCAGATCCAAATGATGGCCCCGATGATTCCCATGCTGACCAAGGCCATGGACAGCGTGGCGGCTGATATCGAGGCCGGCAAGCTCACGGACGCTGCGGCCATCATGGCGGCGATGCAGCAGAAAATGATGGGCGGCTGACCGCCGTTTGCCTTTCACCCCGCCGCCTCAACAATCGATCATGGACGCGACGGCCAACCCGATCCCGGGCATCCCCCTGCTGCCCGATCCCAAGATGCACCTCGTCACCCCGGCCGCGCCGGGCACGGGGGTCGTCGTCAGCAACGAGCGCTGCACCGCGTCCGCCAAGGCCGCCTCCTTCACGCGCCACATCGCGATCGACGTCTCACGCACGGCGCTCGCCGGCAACTTCATCTCCGGCCAGTCCTTCGGCGTCGTGCCCCCCGGCCTGGACGCCCACGGTAAGCCGCACAAGCTCCGCCTCTACTCCATCTCCTCCCCCACCCGCGGCGAGGACGGCCAGGGCAAGGTCCTCTCCACCACCGTCAAGCGCACCATCGATGAGCACCACGACACCGGGAAGCTGTTCCTGGGGGTCGCCTCCAACTTCCTGTGCGACCTCAAGCCCGGCGATGAGGTCAAGGTCACCGGTCCCAACGGCAAGCGGTTTGTCCTCCCGGCTGACCCGACCGCCCATGACTACATCTTCTTCGCCACGGGGACGGGCATCGCCCCGTTCCGCGGCATGCTGCTGGACCTCTTCCAGGCCCGCAGCCCGTCGCGCGTGGTGCTCGTCATGGGCTCGCCCTACGCCACCGACCTGCTTTACCACAAAGAGCTGCTTGCGTGGCAGGAGGAGCACGACACCTTCACCTACCTCACCGCGATCAGCCGCGAGAAGAACGCCGACGGCGGGGCGTGCTACTGCCACGAGCGGCTGCGCCGCAGCCGCGATGTGCTCGTCCCCCTGCTCGAGCGGGAGCGGACCCTGATCTACGTGTGCGGCATCGCGGGGATGGAGCTGGGCGTAATGCAGCGGCTGACCTCGGAGCTCCCCCCGACCGTGCGTGACCAGTACGTGCAGGTGGACGCCGAGGCCGCCGCGGACGTGGAGGGCTGGACCCGCCGGATGATCCACAAGCAGGTCCGCCCCACCCGCCGGATGTTCCTGGAGGTGTACTAAGCTTCCGGGGCAGGCCGACCCCGGCCCCGATACCCCCCAGGACCCGCACATCGGTGGGGTTAAGGAAATGTTGGCGCAAGGTCGGCACCGCGGTGGATCATTTGACCGTCCGGAGGGGTACTGATAGGTTGCCCCTCCTTGGTGTTTGTGCCGGAGCTGGCCCGGGCCCCGCCCGGCTAGGAAGGAACGAGGCGTTGGACCGCAGACTGAACCGACGACACGCAGGAATCCTCGCGGCGGCACTCGCCGGCCTGACCTTCTTCGGCGGCCATGCCCTGGCGCAGGGGATCGTCGATATCCCCGCCGCGACCGTGGCGAAGGCCGTCCCCCTCTCGCCCGAAGAGCAGGCCGCCGTGAAGGCGTACGTGGACGCGTACTCGAAGAACCTCCTGGGGGATGACCCCATCCTGCTGCGGCGCGACCGCATGGCGATCCTCAGCAAGCTCGACGCGCCGCAGGTCGGGGTGCCCTTCCGGCTCGCCTATGACGCCGAACTCCAGCCGCACATCCAGGCGATGCTGAACGACCCGCGCGAGAAGACGGTGATCAACGGCCTGGTGATCGCGGGTTCGCTCGCGACGGACCGTTCCGTCAACCTCGTCACGAGCAAGCTCAAGGGGCCGGTGGCCGTCCGTTTCGAGGCCGCCAGCGCGCTGGGCCGCGTCTTCAAGGCCGCCGCGAACCAGCCTCTGGGCGCCAACAACCTGCCCGCGACCGTCCGCGGCCTTGAACAGGCGATTGCTGCTGAGCAGGACCCGATCGTGCGGGATGCGCTGATCCGCGCGGCGATCCACGCCGCCGACATGACCGAGCACCGGCCCGCGGCGCTGTCCGCGATTTCGCGGGGCGTGAGCGCCGTTGTTCGCGGCGGCCAGGGCAAGGTCCCTACCGACGCCGAGCTGAACTGCCTGATCCGCGCGAGCGTCGGGGTCCGGGATATCGCCACCCGCGCCAAGGACCAGAATGTCCGCCTGCCCGCCCAGCCCGCCAAGGACGCCGCGGAGCTCGCCGGCGCCATCCTGGTGTACGTGAACAAGGTGCTGCTCGCGGCGGCGCAGCCGAACATCACGCTCGACCGGGAGCGGCTGGCCAACCTTGCCGCGAGCGCCCAGACCACCATCGAGCTCGCCGGCCCGCTGCTGGACAACAACAACATGAACCTGGGCGTCAACCTCGCGGCCAATGTCCGCAGGGGCGACAGGAACGGCGACGCTCAGTTCGGCGTCGACGTGAACCAGAAGATTATTCCTACGCTCGGCAGGCCCCCGTTCGAGCTCCCCGCCGACCGCTTCCGCTGACCGCTCACCCCGACCGCCGCTGACAGGGGACGCCATGGCCCGGCTGCTGGTTCCCTTCCTGCTCCTGCTGCTGCTCGTGGGCGCCTCGGTCCTGAGCGACACGCCCTCACCCCGGGCCGACTTCACGTTTATTAACCGCGGCGACGTCACCACCATGGACCTGGCGATCATGTCCTGGAAGCAGGACTTCCGCGTCGCTCGCCTGCTCTACGAAGGGCTCACCCGCCACGACCCGCTCTCTCAGGGCCACAACACCGTCCCCGGCGTCGCGGAGCGGTGGGACGTTTCGGACGACCAGAAGACCTACACGTTCCAC
>JAEYTB010000083.1 GCA_023434205.1 Planctomycetota bacterium
CGATGGTGGTCTCCGACGGGGAGGCCCGCTCCAGCAACGGCAGCGGCACCATCAACGTCGATGAGGCCGGCCAGACCCTCGCCACGGCGCTGAACGTCGACGGCGTGGGCGCGATCACCTCGATCTCCGGCATCGCCACCTCCGGCGATGTTGATCTCTACCGCATCTTCATCTGCGACCCTGCCAACTTCAACGCCTCCGCCGTGGGCGGCGCCTCGTTCGACACCCAGCTCTTCCTGTTCAACGCGGACGGGACGGGCGTGGTCATGAACGACGACGACGCCACCGGCACGGCCCAGTCGGCCATCACCAACGAGCTGACCAGCAGCCTCGCCCCCGGGGCGTACTACCTGGCCATCTCCCCCTACAACATCGACGCGCGTGACGCGGCGAACGCCCTCATCTTCCCGAACTCCGCGGCAGTCGCCTGCAACGGCGGCGTGTTCCGCTGCCAGCTCCCCCCGACCTCGGCCACCGCCGTCCTGGACAACTGGACGACCGGTGCCACGAGCAACGGGACCTACACCATCACGCTCGCGGGTGTGAACGGCGAGCCCTGCGCCCTGCCCTGCGGCACGGCGGACTTCGACGGCGACGGTGACATCGGCACCGACGCCGACATCGAGGCGTTCTTCGCGTGCCTCGCCGGCAACTGCTGCGCGACGTGCTACGCGGGCGGCGCGGACTTCGACGCGGACGGCGATATCGGCACCGATGCCGACATCGAGTCGTTCTTCCGCGTGCTGGCCGGCGGCCCCTGCTGATCAGCCCCGCTGATCGGTTGTAAGTGTGCATCTCAGGCCCCCGGAGCTTCCCGCTCCGGGGGCTTTTTCGTTGGGGGTGCCGCGTCCAGGCCCCGGAAACCGATGCAACCGCCGGGGGCCGCTCCCGGTACACTCTTGCAGCAGGGGCCGAGCCATGAGCAAGTCCGAGGAGCAGAAACGCGAGCTGAAGCTGATCCGCCTGGCGGCGGGGGGCGATCGCGACGCCGCGGGCGAGCTGATCAAGCTGCACCAGGCCTCGGTGTTCGCGTACATCCTGCGGCTGTCGGGGCGGCCTGATGTGGCCGAGGACATCGTGCAGGAGGCGTTTGTGCGGGTGCTGACGAACCTGGACCGGTTCGACCCGCAGTACCGGTTCTCCACCTGGCTGTTCACCATCGCACGCCGGGTATTCCTCAACGTCGTGGAGAAGCGGCGGCCGCTGTCCGACAGCGACCGCGTGGGCGGGATGGGCGGGCGGAGCTGCGGCACGCAGCGCGACTGCGAAGAGGTAGACGAGCACCACCACACCCGCGACGCCGTGCAGAAAGCGCTGATGACCCTGTCCCTGGACCAGCGTGAGGTGATCGTCCTGTTCCACCAGCACGACTGGCCGATCTGGCTGATCGCGGAGCACCAGGGGATGCCGGAGGGCACCGTCAAGAGCCACCTTCACCGCGGGCGGACCAAACTGCGCGAGGCCCTCGCGGCGATCGCGGAGTCTCAGCACCTGCGTCCTGTGGAGGTGCGGCCATGAACATCACGCCCAACACCCCCCACGACCCCCACGACCCGCACCAGCACCCGGCCTTCAGCCTGCCGCCGGATGATGCGCTCGAATCGCTCGTGAATGAGGTGATCGACGCCGAGAGCGCCGGCCGCGAGGCGCTGGCCCTGACGCTGATCCGGCGCGGCGTTGCCGAGTTCCCCGGCTTTGGTGCGCGGCTGGCCTCAACGCGGGCCGCGCTCAAGGGGCTGCGCAGCCCCGTCTTCGTGCCCGACCAGCGGGCCGAGGTCCTGGTCGAGGTCCACACCCTGAGGCCCTTCCTGTCAAAGGTCGAGCGTCGGCGGGTGTCGGCGTCGCGACTGGCGATCGCCGCGGGCGTGGTCCTCACGGCGACGGTGCTGACCCTATTCCAGGGGTCCTACCCGGGCTTGAGCCCCGAGCAGCCCGCGCCGGTAGGGACGCTGGTGGACGCTTCCCGCGCGGACGCGTCGGCATCCGTGCAGTCGCTGGCGGGCGCCGTGGCGGAGTTCAAGCAGGGGCTGGCCGGGCCGGTCTCAACAGTGCTGAACCCCGGCGAAGGGGCACGGACCCCCGATGCACCGCTGAGCCTTGGCAGCATCGCGCCGTACGACTTTGACCCGCGCGAGCCTTCCGCACTCCGGCTGGGGCCGGCGCTGGTCCCCCCGCGCGGGCCGGCGATCGCGGCGGTGCCCGCGTCCACTCCCGAGGCGCCGCTGCGTCGCCTCGATGATCGTCCCCTGATGCTGCTGGACCCAGCCGAGGCAACCGCCTCCGTGCGGACGCTGCCCTGGCCGGAGCTCTACATCGACGCGGACGGGGTTGTGCTCTTTACCCATCCCCTCCCGCCGCGGAAGGCGGCGCCGGTGGGCGTTCTTCAGAAGTAGCACGCGGCACGCTCGTGGTGGAACCCAACTGTTGATCGCAAGCCGAGCCATCCCAGCCCTCGTTCTCGCGGCGGTGCTTGGGTGCCCCGCGGCGGGGCAGACCGCCGGCGGCAGCCGCGAGATCATCGCCGCGCTGCCGCAGGACGCACAAGTTGTGGTCGCGGCCTCAGAGCTGGGCCGGCAGCGGGCGACCCCGGCGGGCAAGGCTTTCGAGGCGTTCCTCACCGGCGCGACGGACTGGACCCGCACGGCGGAGGCGTGGGCGGGGCTCTCCAAGCTGCTTGAGATGCCGCCGGACGCCGCCGCGGGCGCGCTGCTGGGCGGCACGGCGGTGGTCGTCGGCCTGGATGCGGGCAAGCCGCTGGACGAGGGGCCTCTGGCCCTGGTGAGCGAGATCTCGCCCGAGACGCGCCGGCTGCTGAACCGCAGGTTGGATGTGGTGCCGCGGTCGATCGTGGCCGGGGTCCCGGTGCTGTCGCTGGAGGGCGGCCGGTTCGAGGTCGCGGCGGTCACGCCCCGGGCCGGGACGAGCCGGCTCGTGCTCTCGGGCGATCGCGGTCTGTTCGAAAAAATGGTGGCGTCGCAGGGCGGGGCTCCAAAGGCGGGAGCGCTCTCGCGCGAGGCGTCGTGGGAGCACTACGCGGCGCTCACCGACTCGGACCTGTTCGTGCTGCTGCGGGAGCCCGCCGCGGCCGGCACAGGCTTCTTTGCCCTGGGCGGGCAGTTCACGCCCGACGGGTGGACCGGGCAGTTCATAGGGTCGGACTCGATGATGCTGGCGGGGCTGGCCTCGGCGGGGCCCGCATCGGCGCCCTGGCCGTCGGAGGCCGTCGATGCGCTGGAGCAGGGGGCCGCGCTGCTGGTGGCCGGCTCGACCGACCTGCAGGGCGCCGCGGGTAAGCCCACGCTGATGGCGAGCCTGCTGGGGATGCTCAACCTGCCGCCCACCCTCCGATCCGGGCTGCAAGGGCACGCGGTGATCTCGCTGCGGCTGGATGAAGAATCGGGGATCGCCAAGGGCGGGACGCTGGTGCTCGCGCTGCCTCTGCGTGACATCGCGCGGTCGGCTCCGCTGGCCGACGCGTGGGCGCTGAGCATCGCGGGCGTCACGTCGGACCGCGTGAGCGAACTGGTGCGGATCGCCGACGGCATCTACACGGCCCCCCTCGCGGCGGAGCGGCCGGTGCTGGTCCGCGAGCGGCTGGGCGGCCAGGGGCGGGTGGCGTGGTGCTACGCGTCCTCGGGCGCAGTCAGGGACGGCGCGGCCCCCGGCTGGATCGTGCTGTCGATCCGCCTGGGGGACGGGGAAGACCCGGTGCTGACCGCGCGCCGGGTGTCGAGCCTGCTGGCGCACGACCAGGGGCGCGACCGGTCCACGCTCTTCCGCCTCGTGGTGGAGCCGCGCCTGCTGATGGGCATCGTCGCCGGGGAGCAGGCCCCGGACCACGAGCCGGCGCTGGACGACGTGCGGCTCTCCGCGATGCGGTGGCTGCGGCGCGTGGAGACGCGGGTCTCGCGCGAGGCCGAGGGGCTGGTGGAGGGCTCGATCGCGCTGCGGTTCACGATGCCCGCCGCGTCAGCGTTTGCGGCGGAGCAGGGCCGCGCCGACGCCCAGCAGGGCCAGGGAACCGGGCGTGGGCACTGAGGTGTACGTCACGGTGACGTTGTCAATCCCCCACGACTCATAGGTCAGGCCTTCCAGCCCCAGGTCCTCCCAGCGGATCACGATGGGCGTGCCCGGCGCGACCGAGAAGTCCACGGTGATGCCCCGATAGATGGAGTCGAGGAACCCGGAGTTGTACCCCAGGTGCGCGGGGCCGACGTCGGGCGCGCGGAAGCTCTGCGTCACACCGGGCATGTTCGAGAAGGTGTGGCTCAAGCGGGTCG
Organism: Planctomycetota bacterium; assembly: GCA_023434205.1. GTDB lineage: Bacteria > Planctomycetota > Phycisphaerae > Phycisphaerales > UBA1924 > JAEYTB01. Next base: position 4,281 of record JAEYTB010000083.1, read on the forward strand.
TGCCGTTGACCTTGACGCTGAAGCGGTCGGGGCCCATCAGGCTGGGAGCGATCGAGGTCGAGCCGTTGCCGTCCCACGAGTCGATCGCGTAGAAGTCGAACGTGACCCGGAACTGCGGGTCGCCGCCGATGGTGTTGATGGGCGGCGTGATGTTGGGGTACGCCAGCGAGAGCACGGTGTAGCCGGGCGAGTAGCGGCCGTTGAAGCGGGTGAAGTTCGCGGCGTTGCTGGTATACGTGTTGGTGCTCCACTCGGCGCCGATGACGCCGGACTCAAAGTCGTTGGAGTAGATCACATCGGCCATCGCGCACGGGGCGAGAGCGGCCAGGACGATCAGCGACGCGGCAGCAGCCTTCATGACGAGCCTCCCCATCTCTCCCAGGGGCGCGCAGGAAGACCGGGGCGTGCGCTGCGCACGCGTGACATCCGGTCTTGGGCCTGTGGCTCCCGGCGGCCGGGCCCGCGTTCTTGAAGCGGCGCGCCCGGCACATGCCGACAATGCCACAAGCCCGGCACGAACCCACCAAGTCGCGCCGCCGGTCGCGGGCGGGCCGGAAGCAGTGCGGCCTGTGACGCCTGGGCGGTCTGTGCCGGTCCGATTACCTCCCCGGGCCCTTCGGGCCGCGCGGGGCGGGCGGGGTTCCTATAGTCCGGGCCCCTCCACCAAAGGCTCGCCCGGGAAGCCGGGTGCCCACGGCCGGCGACGGCCATAACCCCAATCCCAGGCAAGCTTTGCCTCGCCGCCGAGCCCGCTGCATACCGGACCCGACGCTCTCCCTATGACCACCCTCGCAACACCGTCCATGACCCAGACCACCACCAAAACCGCCGACTCCACCCCCCGCAACCAGGGGATCCGTAACGTCGCCATCATCGCGCACGTCGACCACGGCAAGACGACGCTGGTCGACAACCTGCTCAAGCAGTCGGGCAACTTCCGCTCCGGCGAGCTCGAGAAGCTCGAGGGCGGCCAGCACGGCCTGATCATGGACAGCAACGAGCTGGAGCGCGAACGCGGCATCACCATCCTCGCCAAGAACTGCGCGGTCAACTACACCGCCCTCAACGGCAACACCTACCGCATCAACATCCTCGACACCCCGGGCCACGCCGACTTCGGCGGCGAGGTCGAGCGCGTGCTCCGCATGGCCGACGGCTGCTGCCTGCTGGTGGACAGCTCCGAGGGCGTCATGCCCCAGACCAAGTTCGTGCTCGGCAAGGCCCTCGAGCAGGGCCTCAAGCCGGTGGTCATCGTGAACAAGATCGACCGCCAGGACCAGCGCGTGCAGGAGGTCGTGAACGAGGTCTTCGACCTGCTCTTCGAGCTGGGCGCCGAGGAGTACGCGATGGAGTTCCCGGTGGTCTACGCCGTCGGGCGTGACGGCTGGGCCTCCAAAGAGTTCCCGATTCCCGAGGGGGAGAACAAGCCCAGGGACCTGCGGCCGGTGTTCGAGGCGATCGTGAACGAGGTCCCGGCCCCGCCCGCGGATACCACCAAGCCCCTCCAGGTGCTCATCACCAACATCGACTACAACGAGTACGTGGGCCGCATCGGCATCGGGCGGGTGGTGAACGGCGTCATCCGCACCGGCGGCCAGGTCGCCGTGATCAAGCGCGACGGCAAGATCGTCCAGACCAAGGTCACCCAGCTCCTGCAGTTCCAGGGCCTCAAGCGCGGCGAGGTGGAGAGCGTGGAGGCCGGCGACCTGTGCGCCATCGTGGGCCTGGAGTCCATCGACATCGGCGACACCGTGGCCGACGTCGAGAACCCCAGGCAGCTCCCGCCGGTCCGCGTCGACGAGCCGACGATGACCATGCTCTTCAAGATCAACGACTCGCCCTTCGCGGGCCTGGAGGGCGAGTACGTCACCAGCCGCCAGATCCGCGAGCGGCTGATGCGCGAGCTGGAGCGCAACGTGGCCATGCGCATCGAGCCCGGCCGCACCAGCGATGAGTTCATGGTCTCCGGCCGCGGCACGCTCTCCCTGGGCATCCTCATCGAGACCATGCGCCGCGAGGGCTTCGAGCTCGCCGTCGGCAAGCCCGAGGTCATCATCAAGGACATCGACGGCGTTCCCCACGAGCCCGTCGAGGAGCTGGTCATCGATTGCCCCAACGACGTGGTCGGCTCCGTCATGGAGCTGGTGGGCTCGCGCAAGGGCGAGCTCAAGAAGATGGAGCCCCGCGGCACGAATCAGTCGCACCTGCGGTTCGAGATCCCCTCCCGCTCGCTCATCGGGATGCGCAACCGCATCCTGACCGCCAGCCAGGGGCAGGCGATCATGCACCACTCGTTCCTCCGGTTCGACCCTGTCAGCGGGGCGATCCCCCACCGCCTCGCGGGCGTGCTGATCAGCCTCGAGACCGGCGCGGTCACCACCTACGCCCTCAAGGAACTGGCCGAACGCGGCGTCATGTTCGTCACCCCCGGCGAGAAGGTGTACTCGGGCCAGGTGGTGGGCGAGCACAACCGCGACAACGACCTGACCGTGAACGCCACCCGCCTCAAGCACCTGGACAACATGCGTGCCGCGAGCAAGGAGGCGACGGTGGTGCTCAAGGCCGCCCGCAAGATGAGCCTCGAGGCCGCGATGGAGTACATCGAGGACGACGAGCTGGTCGAACTGACGCCCAAGAGCATCCGCATCCGCAAAAAGATCCTTGACGAGAGCCTCCGCAAGCGCGCAGAGCGTCAGGCCCGGGACAAGGAAGCGGCGGAGTA
>JAEYTB010000103.1 GCA_023434205.1 Planctomycetota bacterium
GCGAGCACCGCGACGGCGAGCAGGGGGAGGGTTCTCATGGCGGGAGCGTACCCGATCACGCGGCACGCTCGTGCCAGCGGGCGGGGCGGACGTTGCTGGGGGTGTTGTGGGCCTCGCGCCAGTCCTCGGCGTTGCGGAGGGTGAGCTCGGCGGGCATGGTCTTGCGGTAGCCCAGCAGCCGGATCACCTCGAGCACGTCGGTCCAGGTGGGGAAGGCCTTGTCGTTGGACTTCTTGAAGGCCTCGATGGCCATGAGGAACAGGAACTGCTCTTTGGTCAGCTCGCCCTCCTCGGCGGAGCGGGTGAAGTCGGAGAGGCGGCGGCCGACGCCGCGCCGGCGTTCCAGGCCGGTGGGCTGACCGTCCACGGTGACGGCGCGGCGGTCGCCCCAGAGGCGGCGGTCAACGACCGTGCCGGGCGGGGGGCCGGGTGGGCGGGTGCCCTGGGCGTTGGGCTGGGTGGGGTCGGGGGTGGCGTTATCGGCGGGCATGGGTGCTCTCCCTCGGGCCCGCCGCCGTTCTGGGACCAGGTCGCTACGGGCGCGGGCTAGAGATCTTCGTCCTCGTCGTCGTCCTCGGCCTCTTCATCGTCAGCCTCGGCGTCGCCCTCCAGCTCTTCCTCGTCATCTTCGAGGAAGCTCTCGTCCTCTTCCTCAAAGTCCTCGCCTTCCTCAAAGTCGTCATCGTCGCCGAAGACCTCGTCCTCGTCGTCCATGTCGTCCTCATCGTCGATGCCCATCACAGCGGGCATGGCCGCGGGTGAGAGCCAGGGGCACACGGGGTCGAGCGTCTCAAGTTCAAGCGTTGCGATAGACATTGGGCCACCCTCTCGAAAGTTGATCCACACACGAGCCGCCGCGGAGGTCCCGTCCGCGGACTGACGCCGCCACACTCGGCCATCGTCCCGTCGTTCCGACGCGCCATTCGGAACGGCGTGGGCCGCGGTTCCGGGTGGGGCGCGACCATTGTTCCGCCCTCTCCGGTCCCGGACCACCCGGCTGTGCCGCCCAAGTGCGGCGGTACAGTACAATCCACCCCGCACAAGTCAATCCGCCCTCGCCCGCGTCCTTATCCACCAACTACCCACCGGCCGGACTACCGTGTGCGCCCCTCCCCGGCAATCCGCATGAAGAACGAATCAAGCACAGACCCACGTTTCCTGGCCCTGCTCGCCGCGGCGGTGCTTCCAGGGCTCGGGCACGTGGTCGCCGGCGAGCGGGCCCGGGGCGTGCTGGTGGGGGTGGGCGTGCTGGGCCTGTTCTTCGGCGGCATGTTCGTGGGCGGGATCGACGTGATCGACAGCAAGGACAACCGGGTCTGGTTTATTGGCCAGGCCCTCGTCGGCCCCGTCGCCTTCGGCGTGGACTGGGCCCACCAGGAGCGGTTCAAGGCCTACGACCCCAGCGTCCGCGGCATCGTGAGCGCCCAGGAGCTCGCCCGCATGGGCAAGCGGTCCGCCTACCCCAACGAGCAGCGGGTGATGGAGAACGTGACCACCAACCAGGGCGTGGTCCGCATCCCGGTCTTCGTCGAGACGCCGGGCATCTCCAAGCCCCCCAACCGCTCCTCGGTGGGCAAGGTCAACGAGCTGGGCACCCTGTTCGCCACGATCGCCGGGATGCTGAACCTGATCGCGATCATCGACGCGGGCTTCCCGGGCCGGCCCCGCAAAGAAGAAAAGCGCAAGGACGCCGACCAGATGGGCGCGGCCTCCCTGGCCCCGGGGGGTGGGCGGTGATGCTCCTGGGCTACACGCCGTTCATCGACCCGATCGATGTCCACGCCTGGTGGTACCTGCTCATCGTGCCGGTGTCGGTGCTGATCGCCATCGCGTACAAGGCGGTGCGTGTGCATGACCTGCGCGACTTCCCCAAGGAGGTTGTGGTCATGTCCATCCAAATCGTGGTGGTCATGGCCCTGCTGGGCGTCGCGAGCTTCTTGTTTGTCGAGAAGGTGCTGCCCCTGATCGCGGCCTGAAGCCGCTACTTGCGGGTCGCGGAAACCACCGCCGAGCGCAGCCCCGACAGCGGGGTCTCGACGGGGGCGAGCAGCGCGCCGGCCCGGGCGTATTCGGCCCCGCCGCCGATGACCACCACTTTGGCCCCGGGGTGGGCCTGCTGGTAGGCCGCGACCCCCTCGGGCGTGGTGTGCGCGGCGTCGGTGATCCACAGGTCAGAGGCGTCGGAGGGGTCGGGCGAGCCCTGGATCGCCCGCAGGCCCACGGCTTCGAGCACCACGGAAAGGTACGCCGCGGAACGCGGGTCTTTGACGGAAATGTGCCCCAGGCCGCGCACGCCGCCGGCCTCGGGCGCGGCTTCCGGCGTGCCGGCGACGGGGAGCAGCAGCTCGACTGTCGTTCCCATGCCCAGGCGGCTGCGGATTTCCATGGAGCCGCCGGCGTTGCTGACGATGCCGAACACCATCGCCAGGCCCATGCCCGTGCCGCCCTGCCCCCGGGCCTTGGTGGTGAAGTAGGGCTCGATGCTCCGGCGGCGGACCTCCTCGCTCATGCCGGTGCCGTCGTCGATCACGGTGAGGCGGACCATCGCGGCGTCGCCCGCGCCCACCGGGGAAGCCGCGATCTTGATCGAGCCCTGGGCGCTGGGGCCGCGGGCGGCGATGATGGCGTCGCCCGCGTTGGTGACGAGGTTGAGGACGGCCTGGCTGAGGCGGTGGGGCGCGAGGGCGATGGGCGGGGTTGCCGGGTCGACCTCGCAGGCGACCACGATGTCCTTGGGGACGGACGCCTGCAGGAAGCGGGCCGCGTCCTTCTTCCATGCCAGCAGGTCGGTCTCGGACTGCTCGGAGTCCTGGGCCGCGTCGCGGGAAAAGAGCCGCATGCCCCGCGAGAGCGAGCCCAGGTAGCCCACGATCGAGCTGATGGCCCCCACGCTCTCGGCCATGCCCGGGTTCGCCGGGGATTGCTGCGCGGCTTTCGATAGCTCCTCGATGTGGACCCGCAGCGGCAGCAGCGAGTTGTGCAGGTCGTGGCCCAGGCCCGCGGCGAAGGTGCCCAGCGCGGCCATGCGCTCGCTGCGGCGGAGCTGCTCGTGGGAGCGTTCCAGCTCCAGGGTGCGGTCGAGCACCAGCTCTTCGAGGCGCTCCTTGTGGCTCGCGAGCTCGAAGGCGGTGCGGCGGAGCTGGTCCTCGTTGTGGCGCAGCGTTTCCTCGGCGAGCTTGCGTTCGTGGGCGTCGATGACCGAGCCGATGTAGCCGAGGAACTCGCCGCTTTCGGAGAACCGGGGGCGGCCGGCGTCGATGGCCCAGCGGTAGCCGCCGCCGGGGGTGTGGAGGCGGTAGTCGAGGTTGAAAGGGGCCCGCGCGAGGTTGGCCTCGCGGAAGATGCGCTCGGTGGGCTCCCGGTCGTCTGGGTGGACCATCTCCAGCCAGCCGAAGCCCAGGGCCTGGCCCTGGGGCTGGCCGGTGTAGTCGTACCAGCCGCGGGACATGAAGGAGCACCGCCCGTCGGCCTCGGTCATCCAGAGCAGGGCGGGGGCGGTGTCGGCCATGTTCTTGAACCGCTGCTCGCTCTCGCGCAGGGCGTCCTGGGCGTGCCTGCGGGCGGTGATGTCGTGGACCATGACGTAGAAGCCGGTCACGGCGCCGCCGGCGTCGCGGGCGGGGAGGTAGGTGGCGTCGATCCATCGGGCCGGCCCGTGCTGGTAGGGCGCCTGCACCTCGAAGTTCACCACTTCTCCCGAGAGGGCGCGGTCGATGTAGGGCCGCAGTCGATGCACCGTCCCCTCGCCCAGCACCTCGCCCATCGTCTTGCCGACGACATCCTCGCGGCGGACGCCGAACCAGACCTCGTAGGCGTGGTTGAGGAACTGGTAGCGCAGGTCCTTGCCGATCACGCTGATGAGGGCGGGCATCGCGTCGGTGATGTCGCGCAGCCGGACCTCGTGCTGGGCGAGTTTGGCGGGCAGGTCGCGGGCCTGCTCCGCGAGGCGGCGGTGCCGCTCGCTGCGCGAGCCGATCCACACGCAGACCAGGAACGTGACAGCGACAAGGACCAGCGCGATCTGGTGCTGGGCGGGGGTGGTCGCGGCTTCCGACTCGGGCGTCACGATCAGCAGCACCGTCGCGGCGAAGGCCACGCCCGCCGTGGCGAGCCCCACCCGCAGCCCCCACCACGAGGAGGTCAGCAGCACCCAGATGAACAGGAAGGCGAAGGGGAACCGAGACCCCATCAACGGGACCAGCGCGATGCGCGCGGCGACCAACGCCGCAACGCCCGCGAGCGCGAGGGTCCACGCAACGATCGGCCTGTTGAGCGTGGGTCGCAGGTTGGAGAACTCGCCCGCCATCCGAGCTGGCAGTTTACATGGTGGAGCGTCGCATCCGCAATGAAAGAACGCTCATCCCCTGCGAACGCGTGTTTTACTGCACGCTGCCGACGAGCCCCGCGTTGGTCGGGAACCGCTTGAGCGCGGCGAGGAGCTGCTCGACCTGCTGCGGCGGGGGCATCGCGAGCAGCCGCCGACGCAGCGCGGTCATCGTCTTGACCTCCTGCTCGGTGAGGAGCAGGTGTTCCTTGCGCGTGCCGCTCTCGGCGAGGTTGATGGCGGGGAACATGCGCCGCTCGGCGATCTTGCGGTCCAGGATCAGCTCCATGTTGCCGCTGCCCTTGAACTCCTCGAAGATCACCTGATCGGCCTGGCTGCCCGTATCAACCAGGCAGCTCGCGATGATGGTGAGGCTGCCGGCCTCCTCGCTGTTGCGGGCCGAGCCGAAGAGCTGGCGGGGCACCTCCAGCGCCTTGCTGTCCAGGCCGCCGCTGAGCGTGCGCCCGCTGCTGGCGTGCTTGCGGCTCTGGTTGAACGCGCGGCCCACGCGCGTCAGCGAGTCCATCAGCACCACCACGTGCCGGCCGGCCTCCACCATCCGCTTGCACCGCTCGATGGTGCTCGTACACACCTCGATGTGCCGCTCGACGGGGTGGTCGTTGCTCGAGGCGATGACGCGGCAGCGCTGCTTGGGCGGGGTGATCGGACCGCCGCCGGCGTTGGCCTCTTCGAGGAGTTTGGGACCCTCGCCGTGGGCGAGCATCTCGTTGGCCAGCGCGACGCCGCCGGTGGCGGCGGGGGAGACGAAGGTGCGGCGGAAGTCGGTGACTTCCTCGGGCCGCTCATCCACGAGCAGCACAACGACCTCGACGTCGGGGTGGTTGCGCAGCAGGGCGGTGGCGATGTCCTTGAGGAGGGTGGTCTTGCCTGCCTTGGGGGGCGAGACGATGAGGCCGCGCTGGCCGCGGCCGATGGGGCAGAACAGGTCGATGAGGCGGCACGACGCGGGGCAGCCGGGGTACTCAAGGGTCAGCCGCGGCTGGGGGTCGATGGAGGTCAGGTCCTCGAAGCGCCTGAAGTTGGCGGGGAAGTCGATGGGCTGGCCGTCGACATCGAGGACGCGGGGGCGGTTCTGGGGCTGGCCGTTGTTGTGGGGCGGGCGCGGCTGCAGGGCGGTGCCGGACTGGGGCTGGTGGTAGCCGCCCTGGTGGCCCCCGCCGCCTCCCCCCCCACCACCGCCGCCCCCGCCGCCGCCGCGACCGCCGCGACCGCGACGCCTGCGGCGTCTGGAACCTCCCCCGTGCATGTCCATGCAAAAACTCCCCCGCGCGGCGTGCGCGGTCCAAGACTCGAGGCGTCCGCTTCTGACCCAGCCCGGGCTCTTTGAAGCCCGCCGGAGAACCCCGGTGGCCGGGATCAAGCCGCGTTATCCACGGCAGCCGGGAGCGGCTCCGCCCCGGCCTACGCACCATGGATCTTTCAGCTTGGCGAGGGTGGGGCAATGCCCGTCCTCGCCCTTGCACACTCTGCTGCGCTCCTGGAACAGGCCCGCTGAAACTCAGCCATTGGGGCCCTGCGCGATGAACTTTCTCTGGTCCAGTCGATTCGTCGGGCGGTCGACGCCAAGCCTGGCGGCAGGGCGGACGCCGTGGGATCCGGCTCGCGGACCCCCACACCATACACAATCAGAGCCAATCTTGCACGTGGTGTCAAGGGGCGGGGGCCGGCCGCGTTAGAATCCCGGCCCACCCGGGACGAGACCCGCCGCATTGGCTAGTAAGCGCAAACATCTTCCCCCCAAGGGCCCGCCGCCGGCGGCCCCACCGCCGCCCCCGCCCCCTCCGGCGGGCGCGGGGGGCGGCAACGGCGTGCCGATGCAGATTTTCAAGGGCCTGCCCGTCTCCCAGGGCGTTGTTATCGGCACCGTGCTGGTCGCCGACGAAGAGGTGCATCACGTCACCCGCCGCTCGATCCCCGCGCCGGCGGTGCCCGAGCAGCTCCGCCGCCTGGACGAAGCGATCGCCGCGTCGGTGGTGGAGATCAAGCGCGTCTTCGAGCGGGCCCAGAAGGAAATGGGCGAGGAGACGGCCGGGATTTTCCGTTTCCACATCGGCATGCTCCAGGACCCCAACCTGGTCCGGCAGATCAAGTCGATGGTGGAGAAGGACCTGGTGACGGCTGAGTACGCGACGGACCAGACGCTGGCCTCGCTGGCGGACCGCTTCCGGCACGCGGGCGACTCGGTGTTTGCGACCAAGGTCAACGACATCGACGACCTTTCGCACCGGCTGCTCACACACCTGTCGGGCAACCAGCGCCGCAAGATGGCCCACCCCGACGAGAACACCATCATCGTGGCCCGCGACCTGACACCCTCGCAGACGGCGGGGTTCGACCGCACACGGGTGTTGGGGTTCGCCACCGACCTGGGGGGGATGACCAGCCACACCGCCATCATCGCCAAGGCGCTGGAGATCCCGGCGGTGGTGGGCTGCCAGACGCTGCTCCGCAACGCCTACGACGGCATGCCGATCGTGATCGACGGCGACAAGGGCTCGGTGATCCTCAACCCCGACGAGGCCACGCTGGCCGAGTTCCGCCGCTACATCGAGCAGCGGCGGCTCTACCGCGTCTCGCTGGCCGAGGCCACCAACCTGCCCGGCATCACGCAGGACGGCGTCGCCGTACACGTGATGGGCAACATCGAGCTGCCCGAGGAGATCGCCAAGGTCTACAAGTCCGGCGGCGAGGGGATCGGGCTGTACCGCACCGAGTACCTCTACCTCACGACCAACGTGGAGCCGACCGAGGCGGACCACTTCAAGGCCTACAAGCGGTGCGTCGAGCTGGCCGAGGGAAAGACGGTCGTCATCCGCACCGTGGACCTGGGCGCCGACAAGTACACCCAGAGCCGCGAGGAGAACCCCGAGCGCAACCCCTTCCTGGGCAACCGCTCCATCCGCTACTGCCTGCGCAGCGTGCCGATGTTCAAGCGGCAGCTCCGCGCGATCCTGCGGGCCAGCGCCCTGGGGCCGGTCAGCATGATGTTCCCGCTCATCACCTCCATCGCCGAGCTGCGGCAGGCCAAGTTCATCCTCAACGACGTCATGGAGGACCTGGACGAGGAGGGGCTCAAGTTCAACCCCGACATCGACGTGGGGATGATGGTGGAGGTCCCCTCCGCGGCGATCCAGGCCGAGAGCTTCGCCCGCGAGGTCGACTTTTTCTCGATCGGGACCAACGACCTGGTTCAATACACGCTCGCGGTTGACCGAATTAATGAGCGGGTGGCCCACCTCTACCGGCCCACCCACCCGGCCGTGATCAAGCTGATCCGGGACGTGGTGCGGGCGGCACGCCGGCACGAGACGCCGGTTTCCTGCTGCGGGGAAGCCGCGGGGGACCTGGAATACGCGATGTTGCTGATCGGGCTCGGATTGCGTACCCTCTCGGTGACCAGTTCCGTCATCCCCCAGCTCAAGCGGTTTATCCGGAGCGTGACGGTCCAGCAGTGCGAGCGCGTGGCCAAGCAGGTCGTGACGCTTGATTCCGATGTCCAGGTCTCCGCGTTGCTGCGGGACCGGGCTCGAAAGATCGTTCCCGAAGCCTTCGACGGTCGTTCCGCCGACTAGGCGCTCGGGGCAGAATCAGCGGTGCGGCGCAGGGTCTTTTCGATCCGCGTCGGACCGGGCAAACTTGGCCTGGGTACCCCGCCGCGTTGCGGCGGCCCTCAGGCCGGACGGCGGGGCTCGCGGCTTTGTATGAAGCCTGCTGAGCCCGGCCGGGCGAGGCCCCCAAGGCCCCGTCGAGTGCGTTGGGTCTCTTAGGGGGGACCCGCCCGACGGCGAGGCCATCAGGGGTGCGGGCTTTCTCGAAGGCCCGACCGAGCGTTTCTTCCGGGGCCGATGCTCGAAGTCTCACTCCGCCGCCCGCCCTTCGCGGGTCGCTCTGTCGTGCCAATCAACCGCACGCCTGGACCACACCACCGGCAACCGCCGGCTGCGCCCGCGCCGCGCGCCCTTGCGGGCGCAGAAAGCTTGTATGCCTGAATCACAGATGCTCATTAACTACGTCCCCGGCGAGGAGTGCCGCGTCGCCATCGTCGAGGACGGCAAGCTCGAGGAGCTCTACGTCGAGCGCTTCGCGCAAGCCTCCCGCGTCGGGAACATTTACGTCGGCCGCGTCGTGAACGTCGAGCCGGCCATCCAGGCCGCGTTCGTGGACTTCGGCTGCGGGGAGAACGGCTTCCTGCACGTGACCGACCTGCACCCGCGCTACTTCCCCGGCGAGGACGACGAGACCACCGAGCGGGTGGGCTTCAAGACCCCCCGCCGCGAGCGCCCGCCCATCCAGGCCGCGCTGCGGCGGGGCGATGAGGTCATCGTCCAGGTCCTCAAGGAGGGCGTGGGCACCAAGGGCCCGACCGTCACCAGCTACCTGTCGATCCCCGGCCGCTTTCTGGTGATGATGCCGCAGATGGACAAGGTCGGGGTCTCCCGCAAGGTCGAGGACGAGGACCAGCGCCGCCAGATGCGGGAGATCCTCGACCAGCTCGAGCTGCCCGAGGGCTTCGGGTTCATCCTGCGCACGGCGGGGCTCAGCCGCACCAAGGCCGAGCTGAAGCGCGACCTGGCGTACCTCCAGCGGCTGTGGAAGGACATGGACCGCCGCCTGCGCACCGGCGGCAAGCCGCGCCTGCTCTACAGCGAGAGCGACCTCCTGGTCCGCTCCCTGCGCGACATGCTCACCAACGAGGTCGGCGAGGTCGTCATCGACAACGAGCTGGCCCTGCGCCGCGCCAGCCGCTTCATGAAGATCGTCGCCCCCCGCGGCACGACCAAGCTCCTCCACTTCCCCGACAAGACGCCGATGTTTCACGCCTTCGGCATCGAGCGGCAGATCGCCCTGATCCACGCGCGGGAGGTGCCCCTGCCCAGCGGCGGGCGGCTGGTGATCGACCAGACCGAGGCGCTGGTGGCCATCGACGTCAACAGCGGCAAGAGCCGAGACAGCCGCGACGCCGAGACCAACGCCTACCAGACCAACGTCGAGGCGGTGGACGAGATCTGCCGGCAGCTCCGGCTGCGCGACATGGGCGGGATCGTCATCAACGACCTGATCGACATGCGCGAGAGCCGGCACCGCAAGGACATCGAGAACCGCTTCAAGGAGCGGCTGAAGCGCGACCGCGCCAAGACCACCGTGCTCCAGATTTCCGAGTTCGGGATCCTGGAGATGACGCGTCAGCGGATGCGGCCCAGCCACGAGAGCATGCACTTCACGGACTGCCCCACCTGCCGCGGGAGGGGGATGCTCCAGCGCCCCGACTCGGTGGCGGCGGACGCGCTGCGCGACATGGCGGCGATCCTGGACGTTGAGAAGGTCAGCAAGGTGGAGATGGTCGTCGCCCCGCGCGTCGCCAGCGAGCTGCTCAGCACCAAGCGGCAGCTCCTCAGCCGCACCGAGCGCACCTACGGCAAGCACGTGGACGTCCGGGTGAGCGAGACCGTGCCCGTCGACCGAGTCAGCTTCTACGCCTACGACCAGCAGGCCGCCGACATCGACACCGGCAACCTCCCCCAGCCGCGCAAGCCCAAGAACCTCGTCGTGTGGGAAGAGCCCGGCGGCGAGGAGTGGGCGATGAGCCCCGAGGAAGAGGTCGCCTCGCTCCCCCAGGAGCCCGAGCCGCAGGCCGACGAGGAGGACATCCACCCCATCGAGATCGACGAGGGTCCCCTGACCGACGACCGCACCGGCGAGCAGCGCATCCCGCCCGCCGGCGCCGCCGACGACGACCGCCCCGGGCGGCGCAAACGCCGTCGCCGCGGCGGGCGCGGCCGTTCCGACGGGCGGCCCGAGGGACGGTCCGACGGACGCGAGCCCCGGCGTGATGAGCCCGCCCGCGATGGCCGCTCCCGTGATGGCCAGCGCGATGCGCGTCAGCCCCAGCAGGGCCGGCAGGGCTACCAGAACCGCAACAAGCCCCCGGCGCCCGCCGCTCCCGCCCCGGTGAGCATGGGCGACGACGCGGAGTGGGGCGATGCGCCGATCGTCAAGCCGATCACGCCCGACGACGATGTGCGTGATGATGGGCCGGTCGATGCCCCCGCCCAGGACGGCCAGCCGGGGACGGAGCAGCCGATGGAGATCGGGCCCGATGGCGAGCCGCGTCGCCGCCGGCGTCGCCGGCGTGGCCGCGGGCGCGGTCGTGCCCGCGCCGAGGGCGCACCGGCCGGCGGGCCGCCGAATGGCGAGCAGGGCGGTGATCACGCCGCGGGACACGCGGGAGAGGCGCGGGCGGATGACCACGGGCCCGCGGAGGACAGCTTCGAATCGCCCGGGCAGGCCGGGGAGGCCGACTTCGACGGCCCCGCGCCGGCCCTCAACGGCGAGGCCCACAATAACGGCGCCCCGCGACTGGATGAGAACGGGGAGCCCCGCCAGGGCGGGCGACGCCGCAAGCGTCGGCGCGGGCGTGGCGGCCGGGGCGGCAATGGCGGCCCCCCGAGCGGCGGCGGTGAAGGCCAGGGCGGTCAACGCTCCGGGCCTCAGGGCGCCCCGCAGGGCGGCCCCCGCCAGGGCAACCCGCCCCGCGAGGGTGGGCGAGGCAGCGCCGGGGCCCCGGCGCCCCAGCCCCGCACGCAGCCAGCGCCTCAGCCGGCGCCGGCCAAGCCCCGCACGCTCTACGGCGCTGTCCGCCGCAAGCTCGGAGCCAGCGAACTGAACCGGAAGGCCAAGCCCGAGTAGGCGCTACCCTTCGCGTTCATGGCGCAGACCTCCGCCCAGCCCCATCAGCCCACCTCCGTCAAGGAGACGCTGACCTCCATCATCATCGCCTTCGCGATGGCCTTCGTGTTCCGCGGCTTCATCATCGAGGCCTTCGTCATCCCCACGGGCTCCATGGCCCCCACGCTGCTGGGCGCGCACATGACCTTCAAGAGCCCGTACTCGGGGTACGAGTGGACGCAGGGCCCTCGTGATTACGACCCGGCCCGCACCGCGCCCAAGCCGTTGCAGGTGAACATCACCGCGACGGACCCGATGACGGGCATGAAGGTGGGGCCCAGGACGCTGCCGCGGAACTGGGGCGACCGCATCTTCGTGATGAAGTACCTGTACTCGGTGTACGACCCCAAGCGGTGGGACGTGGTGGTGTTCAAGAACCCGGGCAAGCCGGGCGAGAACTACATCAAGCGGCTGATCGGGCTGCCCAACGAGATGGTCGCCCTGATCGACGGCGATGTGTTCGTGCGCCGCATCCAGCCGGGCGAGGACGGCGATGCGCTGATGCGCGACCTGCGCTGGGAGGGGGAGAAGTGGCAGGTGGCCCGCAAGCCCGAGGCGGCCCAGCGGGCGATGTGGCAGCTCATCTTCAGCAGCGAGTACGCGCCGCTGAGCAATCCTTCGCGCCAGTTCGTCACGCCGTGGGTGCCCAGCACCTCCACGGCGAGGGACTGGGACGTGGACCGCAAGGACTACGTGTACAAGGGGTCATCCCCCACGTCGCTCGCGTGGGACGCCTCCAGGGTGATCGCGGACCGCGTTGCGTACAACGAGCAGGACTTCCGGGGCCCCGAGTTCCCGGTGGGCGACCTTCGGCTCTCGCTGGGGGTGCGGCCTGGGGCGGAGGGCCAGCGCGTCAGCGCGGTGGTCAACGCCCGCGGGCACGAGTTCCGCGCCGAGGTGCAGGGGACGACCGCGGTGCTCACGGTGCGCTCGGTGTCCGACGGCCGCACGCCGGACGGAGATTGGAAAGAGCTCGCCCGCGTCGAGCTGAGCTCCGGGCTGGCGGTCGGCAGGGTGACGAACATCGACTTCTGGCACGTGGACCAGTCGCTCCAGCTCTTCATCGACGACAAGCGCGTGGCGTACGCGGAGTACGACTGGACACCCTCCGAGCGCCTGCGTGCTTCCACCGGCTATGACCTCAAGTCGGTGCAGGGCATGGGGCACCACTTCCTGACCCGGCCGGACAGCTACCGGTCTGCGGGCGCGCGGTTAGAGCTCTCCGGCGGACCGGCCACGTTGTACCGGGTGTCGCTGGCTCGGGACATCTACTACACGCCCGTCGCCTACCCGCGCGGGCCCGACGAGGGCAACCCGGCCAAGGCCACCGCCCCAAGCAGCACCGCCTACCTCAACCAGGACCAGTTCTTCACGCTGGGCGACAACAGCCCGATGAGCGCCGACGGCCGCCTGTGGGCCCGGCCCGACCCGTGGGTGGCGGAGATCGACCCCATCCAGGGCGTCGTCCACCGCGACCTGCTCATCGGCAAGGCCTTCCTGGTTTACTTCCCCGCCCCCAAGCGTGCGCCCATGCGCTTTGCACCCAACGTCGGCGATATGCGGTTCATCTGGTAACGCCGCGGCGGGGAATCCGAAGAATCGTTACTTTGTCCGTCCCAGGGGTGGGATCGAAGGGGTCGTCTGTGCGTCGAAGCCTGAGCCTGACAGGATCAGCCTGTGTCTTTCTGGTGGGGTGCAGCGGCAACCCCTTCGGGTCCGCCGAGGGCGACTACGCCAAGCGCGTCTCGCTCGAGCGGCTGCGCCACGTCCAGCCCTCCACGATCGCCGAGTACCGCCGGGCCGAGGACCCCGCGCCGCCCGACCCCCAGGCGGCCCGACGCCGGTTCGAGGGCGTCGAGAAACTGGAGCTCTCGCTGGAAGAGGGCCGCGCCTCGGCCCTGCGCCACAACCTCGACCTGAGCGTGGCGCTGCTCAACCCGACCATCGCGGCCCAGGAGGTCTCGATCGAGGAGGCCCGCTTCGAGTCGCTGTTCACGCTCCGCGCCGGCTACGGCCACTTCGACTCGCCCACCTCGTCGAACCTCGCCTCGGCCCAGTCGCGCAACCTGAGCCTCTTTCCCGCCGTGCGCATCCCCACCCGCACCGGCGGCAGCGTGGGCGTGGGCCTGCCGCTCAACCGCAACGAGAACGACAACCAGTTCTCGACCCTCAACCCCGCGTACAGCTCCGACCTTGAGTTCTCGCTGTCGCACCAGCTCCTCCGCGGGGCTGGCCGGCGGGTGAACACCGCGGCCCTGCGCATCGCGGGGTACAACCTTCAGGCGACCGAGGCGCAGACCAAGCTGGAGGTGATCCGCCAGCTCGCGGCGGTGGACCGCTCGTACTGGCGGCTGTTCCAGGCGCGGCGCGAGCTGGAGGTGGCCCAGCAGCAGTACGAGCTCGCGCGCGAGCAGGAGGGGCGGGCCCAGCGCCGCACCGATGCGGGGCTCTCGCCCAGCATCGAGGTGGTCCGCGCCCAGGCCGGCGTCGCCGACCGCCTTGAGGCGATCATCGTCGCCCAGAACAACGTCCTCCTCCAGCAGCGCGAGCTGAAGCGCATCATCAACCTGCCCGGCCTCACGCTCGACACCAAGACTATGGTGGCGCCCACGACGCCGCCCGACCCGGTGGAGTACGTGTTCGACCAGGATCGCCTGGTCGCCCAGGCCCTGGACAACCGCATGGAGATGCTCGAGCTGGAGCTGCGTTTCGCCGCGGACGCGGCGAACATCGGCGTCGCCCGCAACCAGACGCTCCCGCTGCTCGCGCTGGACTACACCTACCGCATCAACGGCCTGGGCGGCTCATCTCAGGACTCGTTCCACTCCCTCCAGCGCAACCGCTTCGAGGACTGGGAGCTGGGCCTGACGGCGGAGATCCCGCTGGGCAACGAGGCGGCCCGCGCCCAGCTCCGCGCCGCCATCCTCCAGCGGCTCCAGCGGCTCTCGACCCGCGAGGCCCGCCGCCTCGCGATCACGCAGGAAGTGCTCAACGCCATCGACGCCATCGACGCGGGCTGGCAGCGGGTCCTCGCCGCGCGCCAATCCGTCATCCTCAACCGCCGCGCCCTGGAGGGCGAGCAGCGGCAGTTCGACGTCGGCGGCTCCACCAGCACCAACGTCCTGGACGCCGCCACCCGCCTGGCCGAGGCCGAGTTCAGCGAAGCCCGGGCCCTGGCCGACTACCAGATCGCCCAGGTAGACCTGGCCTTCGCCACCGGCACCCTGCTGGGGGCGGCCAAGGTCGCGTGGGAGCCCACGGGCCTGCCCGAGGACCGGTCCACCCCGGCCGAGGACCTCTCCCCGGCCCTATTGCCCTCGCCTTAATCCTGTATTCATCCGGCCCCCGGTAGCGTTTGGCCAATGGCAGGCCCCTGTCCGTACCGCCCG
This sequence comes from Planctomycetota bacterium, assembly GCA_023434205.1. Classification (GTDB taxonomy): domain Bacteria; phylum Planctomycetota; class Phycisphaerae; order Phycisphaerales; family UBA1924; genus JAEYTB01. The sequence goes on from JAEYTB010000103.1 coordinate 14,461, forward strand.
CGCCCGTCCCGGATGAGTTCTCACTTGTGAACGGCCACGCGCACCACCATCCTGTTGCGTCCGAGGGCGGCGGCTTTCTCGCCCGCCTCTTCGACGCGAGCGAGTTCACCGCCCGCGCGATCTGCTTCAACCAGGACCCCAAGGTCATCTGGCTGCACCTCATCTCCGACACGATCATCGCCGCGGCGTACTTCTCGATCCCCGTCGCCCTGCTCACGTTGGTCTTCAAGCGGCGCGACCTGGTCTACAACTGGATGTTCGTGCTCTTCGGCGGGTTCATCCTGCTGTGCGGGACGACCCACGTCTTCAACGTGCTCGCGCTGCACCACCCCATGTACCGCCTGGACGGCATCGTGAAGGCCCTGACGGCGGTGTTCTCCATCGGGACCGCCGCGGTGCTGTGGCCGCTCATCCCCAAAGTCCTGCTGATCCCCAGCCCCTCCATGCTGCGGGACGCCAACGCGCGCCTCGAGTCCGAGGTCGCCGAGCGCCGGCAGGCTCAGGAAGAGCTCCAGCGGGCCCGGGCGGACCTCGAGGTCCGCGTCGAGCAGCGGACGGCCGAGCTCGCCCGCGCCCACCAGGAACTCCAGGAGCTCAACGGCACGCTCGAACGCCGCGTCGAGCAGCGGACCCAGGAGCTCGTGGACGCCAACCGCGAGCTGGAGATCTCGCACCAGCGGCTGCGCGTCTCCGAGCGCATGGCCGGCATCGGCGCCCTCTCCGCGGGCCTGGGCCACGACATGGGCAACCTGCTGCTGCCCATCCGCGCACGCCTGGAGGCCATGCAGTCCCGCGGCCTGCCCGAGGACCTCCGCGACGACGTCGCCGCCATCCGCACCTCCGCCGAGTACCTCCAGCGCCTCTCCCGCGGCCTGCGCATGCTCTCCCTCGACCCTGAGGAGGGCGTCAGCGAGTCCACCGACCTGGACGCGTGGTGGCGGGATGTCCTCCCGATGCTCGACAACGTCCTGCCCCCCTCCATCGACCTCCGGGTTGCGATCGAGCCCGGCCTGCCGCGGGTTCACATCGCAGGCCACAGCCTGACCCAGGCGGTGTTCAACCTCGTCCAGAACGCCGGCGACGCGATGAAGGCACGCGGCCACGGCACGGTCACGCTCCGCGCGGCCCGGGCGTCGCGCCCCGGCTTCATCGACATCACGGTCTCCGACGACGGGCCGGGCATGACGCCCGACGTCGCCGAACGCTGCCTCCAGCCCTTCTTCACGACCAAGACGCGGTCCATCTCGACCGGCCTGGGCCTGTCCCTTGTTCATGCCATCGTCCAACGCTCCGGGGGAGAGGTCGCGGTCCGCTCGCAGGCCGGCCACGGCGCCGCCTTCTCACTGCTGCTTCGCGAGGACGTCGCCTCCAAGGACCGCCCAACCCCCGCCCTGGGCGCGGTCGTCATGCTCCGCGATGTGCGCCTCCGCGGCATCGCCCACGAGCTGGTCCGCTCGCTGGGGTTCACGCCCGTCAAGGACGCGCACGAGGCCGCGCTGTGGATCGGCGACGCCGACGCCGAAGGGGCTCAGGCCGCCGCCGCGTTCGTCGCGCGGGCAGGGCACCACCACGCGCTGCTGGTTGGTCCGGGGGTCGTCAGCCCGCAGGAGCGCATCACGCACGTGGCCGAGACGCGCCCCACGGTGCTGCGGGCCGCCCTGGCCGCGGTGGCGGCGCGGCTGGCGGTCAGTGCACCCGGCGCCGCTTGAGCTCCGCCTCGACCTCCGAGCCCATCGCGAAGCCCCCGCCCGCGACCTGCTGGATCGCCGCGAGGATCGTCTCGGTGTTCTCGTTCTTGCTCACGTAGCCCCACGCCCCGGCCTCCACGGCACGGTCGATGTAGTCGCTGCGCACGTAGCCGCTGAGCATGATCACGCGGGCGTCGGGGCACTGCGCGGCCAGCTCGGCCAGCGCCTCAAAGGAGTCCTTGCCGGGCATGTCGATATCGAGCAGCACCACGTCGGCGCGGGTCTCCTTGACCTTGCTGATCAGGTCGCGGGCCTCGGGGAGCCACCCGGCCCACGAAAAAGCGGGGTCGAGGGAAAGTTTGCGCCGGATCGCCTCCGCGACAAAGTCGTTGTCGTCCACGCACAGAACTCGAATCGCTTGATCCGGCATGAACCCTCGGCCCTGTCTACGAACACACCCGCCGGGAGATCATTCCACATTACCACAGCGATTCAATGGCGCGGAGCCCGCGCCGGGCCGGGATTAAGCGATTCTTATGGCCACTTCAGACGCTCAAGCGGTGGGGAGGGGATTCGAACCCCTGATACCCTGACGGGTATACCGGTTTTCAAGACCGGCGCATTCGACCACTCTGCCACCCCACCCGCGCGGGATTCACGACGCGGCATCATAGGAACTGCCTAAGCGGGCTTGGTCCAGCCCGACTCCTTGTCCTTCTGCAGGATCGCCGCGGACTGCCGGATGCACTTGGTACACGCCCAGGTGTTCTCACGCGGGCCCTTCCAGTGCGGGGTTTCCTGGTGCTGGAGGCAAAGGGCGCAGGTCACGACCTCCGGCACCACCTCGCCCCCGCCCAGGTTGACCACCTCAACGTACGCGACCGTGAGGCACCGGCCGCAGATGAGCGAGCCGCGGTGGCCCTCCACCATCGGCCGGTCCTCCGCCCAGTGGTTGGCGCAGAAGTCGCACAGGAAGTCCTCGGGCAGGACGTGTTCTTCGTTGGTGCC
>JAEYTB010000242.1 GCA_023434205.1 Planctomycetota bacterium
ATGCAGCAGTTCGCGCCCGTACGCGTGCTCGAGAACAGTTTCTTTCACGCCTGGCGCGGCGTCTTCCAGGGCGACATCTTCGTCCGCGGCGGCCGCGTCCTGGGCGGCGACAACGACTGCTGCTCCAACCACCTGATGGGCAACGTCCACGTCACCGCCGGAGGTCGCCTGGAGGGCCGTCCTGTCGCCACCGCCCGCGGCGTGATCATCGAGGCCACGGCGCTCCTCGAAGGCGACGGAACGCTGATCAACACAGGCCCCGACATCCGCGGCACGCTCACCCTCCGCGACGGCGCAGCCATCGCAAACCCGGATATCTCCACCGGCATCCGCGGCACAGGCCGCCTCAACCTCGAGCCCGGCGGCTCCGTGCTCCACAACGCCTGGCTTGACAACACCGCCACCCTCCGCATGCACGCCGACTCCACCGGCCCGCTTCTGCTCTACACCAACGCGCAGGGCATCACCTACGAGTGCGTGATCGACGCAGCCGCGGCCCCGCGCTTCAAGCCGCGGAGCTTCGACCAGTCCGCCAACCTCAGCGGCACACTCCGCGTTGAGGTTGAAAACCCCAACCCCCTTCGCGTAGGCGACGAAGTCGTGCTCTTCTTGGCCCCTGTCCCATTCACCGGGTCCTTCCACACCTTCACCGCCCCCGCGCTCGGCGGCGGCCGCGCCCTCGCCCTCGTCACCGAACCCACCCGCGTGCTCGTGCGTGTCATCCCCGGCCCGCCCAGCTGCTTTGGCCCAGACTTCAATGGCGACGGCGCACCCTCCACAGAGGCGGACATCCAGGCCTTTTTCGCCTGCCTCGCCGGCGACTGCTGCCCGACCTGTGCCTCCGCCGACTTCAACGGCGACGGCGACACCGGAACCGACGCCGACATCGAAGCCTTCTTCCGCGTCCTCGCCGGTGACCCCTGCTAGTCCACGCCTCCCCACACTCCTCCCCCGGCTCCGCGGGGAAGGTGCCGAGGCTCTGCGAGGCGGCGGGGGAGTTTCCTCACGCTCCAACTCCTCCACTTCCCTTGAACCTTCCTCCCACCCTCCCGGTACACTCTCCAGCAAGGAGCACGCATGACCCGCCCTTACTGGACCGCCGTCGCCCTCGGGATCTCCACGCTCGCGCTCTCACTCCCATTCACCCCCGCCTGCTCGTCCACGCCCCAACGCTCTGCCCTCGCACCCCTCTCCCCCATCCAGCCCCCCGGCATGGACCAGTCCGCCCCCGCCGACCTCCCCGGCCTCCACAACATCGTCGCCTTCCACGACAACTACCTCTCCGGCAGCGTCCCCGAGAGCGACCAGGGCTTTGAGACCCTCCGGGCCATGGGCGTCAGGACCATCATTAGCGTCGACGGCGCCGAGCCCGACGTCGCCCGCGCCCGCCTCCACGGCATCCGCTACATCCACCTCCCCATCGGCTACAACGGCTTCGACGAGGCCCGCAAGCTCCAGCTCGCCCGCGCCACCCGCGATGCCCTCGCCGACGGCCCCGTCTACATCCACTGCCACCACGGCAAGCACCGCAGCGCCGGCGCCGCCGCGGCCGCCGCCGTCACCCTCGGCTGGTCCACACCTGACCAGGCCGTCGAGCGCATGAAGGTTTCCGGCACCGCCCCCAGCTACACCGGCCTCTACCAGTGCGCCGCCGACGCCGTCGCCGTGAGCGCCACCACCCTCGACGCCGTCCCCGCCGACTTCCCCGAAGTCTCCAAACCCGCCACCTTCGTCAAGGGCATGGTCGAGATGGAGCACGCCTACCACCACCTCCGCGCCATCGAGAAGGCGGGCTGGAAAGTCCCCGCCAACCACCCCGACCTCGTCCCCGCCGCGGAGTCCGGCCGCCTCGCCGACCTCTTCCGCAACGCCCTCGCCACCGACTACGCCCGCTCCAAGCCCGCCGACTTCACCCAGATGCTCAAGGAAGACCACCAGCGCGCCCAGCAGCTCGAAGACTGGCTCGTCGCCGGCGATGTGCCCCCCGCGCAGCTCACCCACCAGCTCAACCTCATCGGCGCCTCCTGCAAGGCCTGCCACACGACCTACCGCGACAAGGCCGCGTGGTAGAGCGACCCTTGCCCGGGTCCTTTTTTTCTCCAGCCCCCGCAACCGCGAGCGCGTGCAGCCGGTAGTTCGGGCATGCGGTTGTTCCTATACACGGTTCTCCTCACCCCCCTTCTTGCCCTGCACGCCGCGGCCCAATGCGACCCACACTGGACCGCTGGCGACCCCCTCCCAGGTGTGGGAGGTGGCCTCGCGAGGATTCATGAAGCAGTCCGGTGGGACCCGGATGGGACAGGACCCATCCCTCCGCGCTTGCTCCTCGCCGGCGACTTCACCGCGGCTGGCAACATCCGCGCCAACAACATCGCCGCCCTCGACCCTGCCTCAGGTGATTGGTCCTCGCTGGGCGACGGCCTGAACGCCGCCGTGACCGCGGTGCTCTCGCTCCCGAACGGTGAAGTCATCGCAGGCGGTTCGTTCACAGTTCCCGGCGGGTCCAGCGCTGGCGTCGCTCGCTGGAACGGGTCCGCATGGGAAGCTATGGGCGGCGGCCTGCCTCCGATTGAAGCCCTCGCCCTGCTCCCGGACGGCACCATCGCCGCCGGCGGCGCCACGGGAGTCTGGACATGGGACGGCGCGCAATGGACCTCCCGCGGCACGATCGGCAATGTGCGCGCGCTCGCTTCCGCCGCAGACGGATCGCTGGTCGCCGGAGGCTCGTTCACCACCGCCGGTGCCGCCCCTGTTCAGCGGGTCGCCCGCTGGGACGGCCAAGCCTGGCTCCCCATGGGCCAGGGTCTCGCGGCCCCCGTCCATGACCTTGAGCTGAGCCCTGCCGGTTCGCTCGTGGCAGCAGGCGAGTTCGGCGGCGGCGTCGCCGCGTGGAACGGTGCAGCCTGGGACCACATCGGCTTTGGCGTGAGCGGAGGCTCGCCGACCTACGTGTTCAGCATCAGCTTCGCGCCCAGCGGCGACCTCGTTTGCGGCGGCAATTTCGAGTTCGCAGGTCCCACACTCAGCCGCCGCAACATCGCCCGATGGAACGGCGCTGCGTGGCTCCCGTTCGGCGGCGGCCTGTCCTCTCCCGTGCGTGCTGTCGTCGCATGGAGCGATGACGCAGTCTTCGCTGATCCCACCGACGCACTCACCGCGAAGTCGCAGGGACTCCGCCGCTGGAGCCCTGACTCGTGGGCGCTCGCGGCGCCAGGTTCGATCGGAACCGCGCGCGCTGTCGCTGTCTCCGCGGAAGGTGACCTGCTCGTGGGCGGGTCGATGATGACCCACGCCGGCGGCGTCCCCGTTGCAAACGTCGCCCTGCGCACGAATGGCGTCTGGAACTCCCTGGCGGGCGGCCTGTCCGCGGGCGGCGAGGTCTACGCCTGCGCGTTCCTGCCCAACGGCAACCCCGTCATCGGCGGCTCGTTCACATCCGTCGGCGGAATCGCCGCCAACAACATCGCGCAGTGGAACGGGTCTGCATGGCAGCCGCTCGGCTCGGGCGCGACCGTCAGCAACGAATTCTCCGTCCGCGTGCTGGCCCTGCTGGTCTTACCCAACGGCGACCTCATCGCCGGTGGAGACTTCCGTTTCATGGGCGGCGTGCAGGCCAGGTGCATCGCCCGTTGGGACGGTTCCCAATGGCACCCGCTCGCCGCGGGCCAGTCGCGCCATGTGCGGGCGCTCGCCCTCCTCCCCGACGGCTCCATCGCCGCGGGAGGTGGGGACTATGCCGCGCTGTGGGACGGCGCCGCCTGGATGCCGCTCCCAGTCTTCGGGGGCGTGGTATCCCTTACAACACTGGACGGTGACCTGATCGCGGGCGGCGGTTCCGCCGCGTACGGCAACATCGCCCGCTGGACTGGGGATTCCTGGCAGTCGCTCTCCGGCGGAGTCAACGGCGCCGTCAGCGGGATGACGACCCTGCCCAACGGCGACCTGATCGTGTGCGGCGCCTTCGGCGTCGCCGGCGGCAGCGTCACAGCACACTCCGTGGCACGCTGGTCCCCCGCGGGCGGTGGTGCCTGGCACCCCATGGGCTCGGGCACCAACGGAGCCGCCTACGCGCTGACCACCGACAACCTCGGCCGAGCCTTCCTCGGCGGCTCCTTCACACTGGTCAGCGAGCAGGCTTCACCCATGGTCGCGCAGTGGACAACCCCGCGCTGCTGCTCCACCGCCGACTTTGACAACGACGGCGACACAGGGACCGACGCCGACATCGAGGCCTTCTTCGCCTGCCTGGCCGGTGCGTGCTGCCCAACCTGCTGGGCGTTGGGCGCAGACTTCGACGGCGACGGCGACACCGGGACCGACGCCGACATCGACGCCTTCTTCCGCGTCCTCGCCGGCGATCCCTGCTGACCCACTCCTCTCCCGGCTCCGCGCCCCAACTCTTCGCCCGGCTCAGCGGGAAAGGTGCCAAGGCTCTGCGAGGCGGAGGGGGTAACGCCCCAACTCGACGCCCGGCCATAATTCCCCCGTGCCCACCATCGCATGGATCTCCTTCCTCTGCACCACCTCCGCGGCGGGCATCGCCGCGCTCTTCGCCAACTCCCCCGGCACCTGGGCCTTCAGCACCATCGTGCTCTTCGCGTGCTTCGCTCCCGTCCCGATCACCGGCGGCTTCATGCTCGACTACCGCAAGGCCCGCATCCTCCGCACCACGCTCCTGGGCGGCCTCACCACCGGCACGGCCCTCTCGTTCCTGTGCTTCGCCGCTAGCCTCCTGCTGCGCTGGCCAAGAGACGCCGCGATGCTCCTCTCTCTCCCTCTCACGTTCTTCGGCTCCATCGCCGGACTGATCGCGGGCGCCATCCTGGCCAAAGCCCGCCCGCAACCGTGGGAGTGCCACCACTGCGGCTACGACCTCCGCGGCCTGAACCCAACCTCCCCCTGCCCCGAGTGCGCCACACCGCCCAAACTCGCGCCCTGATTCCACGTCCCAACCACCGCCCTCTCCGCTCTCCGCTTTCTCCCCGTAACCACCCCGTCACAACCCAGAACTCCCCCACGCCCTCCCCCCTACAACTTCCCAGAAGGAGCCCTCCACATGCGCACCCTCATCCTCGCCGTCCTCGCCCTCGCCACTTGGTCCACCCCGCTGCTCGCCCAGCCTAAGCCCTCCGCCCAGCAGCCCAAGCCCCCCACCATCGCCGTCAACGGCACCGCCCGCGTCGAGCGCACGCCCGACTACGTCGATGTCTCCCTGGGCATCACCGCCCCCGACAAGACCGCCTCCGCCGCCCAACAGCGCGCCAACCAGGTGATGGACGCCGCCATCAAGGCCCTCCGCGGCCTGGATCTCCCCGGCGCCGACCTCAAGACCGGCCGCGTGGACCTCTCCCCCGCCTACGACCACCGCCCCGACTATAACCCGCAGAACGAGGCCCGCATCGTCGGCTACACCGCCTCCAACACCATCCGCATCCGCACCACCGACCTCCAGGCCGTGGCCCGCATCATCGACACCGCCCTCGCCGCGGGCTGCAACCGCGTCGAGTACGTGAGCTTCGGCATCAAGGAGGCCATCGAGGCCCGCGAAGAAGCCATCAAGCTCGCCGCCCAGGCCGCGCGCCGCAAGGCCCTGGTCCTGGCCGAGGCCCTCGACATGGAGCTCATGATGGTCGAGACCGCCAGCACCCACTCCCAGATGGGCGGCTTTTACGCCCAGAACCGCATGGCCCAGATGGCCAACGTCGCCATGGACTCCGCCCAAGGCGAACAGACCAACCCCGTCGTCCCCGGCAAGGTCGAGGTCTGGGCCGACGCCAACATCACCTACTACGCCCGCCCCCGCAACGCCCCGCACGAGTAAGCAGCACCGCACGCACCCCCCGACGCCGAGCCTGAGCCGCCCTGGGCGAAGGCTCGGGTTGTCGCACGCGCCCCTTTCAAGCCCACTTCCCACCCCGCCCGATACACCCAAGGAACTCCCCCTCTTCCCTCGCCCAAGGGCCACGCTCCCATGCGCACCATCGCGATCATCAATCAAAAAGGCGGCTGCGGCAAGACCACCACCGCCATCAACCTCGCCGCCTCCCTCGCACGCCAGGGCCGCCGAACCCTCCTCGTCGACATGGACCCCCAGTCCCACTGCGCCGCCGGCCTGGGCATCCCCGAGCAGCGCATCGAGATGGACATCGGCGACGCCATGCTCGCCATCGGCAACCGCCCCCTCGACCCCTCCCGCCTCCTCTGGCGCGCTGTCCGCAACCTCGACCTCGCCCCCAGCCGCATGCGCCTGGCCGGCCTTGAGGCCCCCCGCGGCGGACTCGCCGACCTCCCCGACAAGGACAAGCGCCTCGCCTCCGTCCTCCAGCACTTCAAGAACGACTACGAGGTCTGCTGCATCGACTGCCCCCCCTCCATCGGCCTGCTCACCTACAACGCCCTCGCCGCCGCGGACACCGTCCTCATCCCCGTCGAGACCAGCTTCTTCTCCCTCCAGGGCGCCAACCGCCAGCTCCAGACTGTCAAGACCATCTCCCGCCGCCTGGGCGTCTCCCTCCCCGTCTGGGTGATCGCCACCATCCACGACCACACCAACGCGGTCGCCATCGACCTGCTCGAAGAACTCAACCGCCGCTTCAAGGAGCGCGCCCTCCCCCTCGTCATCCGCCGCGACCCCAAGCTCCGCGAAGCCGCGAGCTTCGGCCAGTCCATCATGGACTACGCCCCAGAGTCCACCGGCGCTGAGGACTACCACCACCTCGCCGTGTGGGTCGCCGACAACCTCAAGCCCCGTTCCGCCATCACCCCCGACACCACCATCGACGACGCCGAAGACCTTGATGCACCGGCCGAACCATCCGTCCCATCGGTCCCCTCCGTCGCATCCGTCCCATCTCCGACCTCCAGCGAGGTCAAGCCCATCTCCCGCGCCGAGGATGTCGCCCGCCGCGCCCAGGAGTTCCTCCGCCGCGTGGCTCTCGGCCGCGACACCACCCCAAGCCCCACCGGGGCGCCCACGACACACATCTCCCAGGACTTCGCCCCCATCCCGCAGTCCCCCACGCTCCCCACCCCAGCCATTCCCTCCGGCCCCGCGCACGAGAACTCCGCCGTCGCCACCGCGCTGCGCTCTTCAGTCCTCCAGCTCATCGACACCCCGGCGCCCAAGCCCGCCGAAGTCTCCCCCGCCACCAGCCGACTCCTCGGCGTCCGCGAGACCGCGCAGGGCGTCCTCTTCGTCCAGCCCCTCACCCTGGGCGACAACCTCGCCATCGCCGCGAGCTTCAACAACTGGTCCCCAACCTCCCACCCCTTCACCGCCAACCGCGAGCTGGGCGTGTGGGAGCTCTGCGTCAAACTGCCCCCGGGCACCTTCACCTACCGCCTCGTCATCGACGGCCAGTGGTGTACCGACCCCTCCAACGACGCCACCCTCCCCAACCCCTTCGGCGAGACCAACTCCGCCTTCACCGTCACCGCCCCCGCGGCGATCTAACCGCGTCCCCGCACACCCCGTGGTTCGGAGAACCCCGTGACCCCACCCTCTGCCCTCGACATGGATGTCGCCCAGGCCGACTACGACGCCCTCGCCGACCTCTTCCTTGCCGACGCCTACCCCGCCCTCAACGGGGCGGCTCAAACTGTCGCACCGTCGCACGGTTGCACCGTCGCACTCTCCCCTACCCTCCACGCGGTCATCGCCGGCCACCTCCCCGTCCTGGCCTCCGCGTGGGTCACGCAGTACGCCCGCCACCAGGCCGACACCAGCAAGCAGCCGGTCGCGCTGCTCCGCCTCGCCGGCGGCCAGGCCCTGATCGACCTGGTCCTCCCCTCGGGCCACAAGCTCCCCA
>JAEYTB010000263.1 GCA_023434205.1 Planctomycetota bacterium
CCCGCCGGTGCCGCTGCCGTTCGCCACCAAAGACGCGCTGCGCGCGGCGGTCGCCCAGCTCGCGCTCCGCGTGGAGCACCTGCCCTAGACGGGTGGTTCAGCAGGGCCCGCCGGCCAGCACGCGGAAGAAACTCTCAATGTCGGCGTCGGTGCCGGTGTCGCCGTCGTTGTTGAAGTCCGCACTGCCGCACAGGGGGCAGCAGTTTCCGGCGAGGCACGCGAAGAACGCCTGGATATCCGCGTCGGTCCGGGTGTCGCCATCGCCGTCAAAGTCGGCGGTGCAGGTGGGCAGGGCGCTGAAGAGCATCGATGCGGGCACGGGGGCCTTGCTGAGGGTGCCGCTGGACAAGGACAGGATCACACCCGCGTCCACGCCCGCCTCGAAGTATTCAACGCGGAGGGCAAAACGACGCGCCCCGCGTCCGAAGACGCGGGGCACGCCACTCAGGGGGGGTCACCTGACGATCAGCACTCGCCGCCGGCCAGCACGCGGAAGAAGCTCTCGATGTCCGCGTCGGTGCCCACATCGCCGTCGCCGTTGAAGTCGGCGCCCAGCGACCAGCACGTGGGGCAGCAGTTGCCCGCCAGGCAGGCGAAGAACGCCTCGATGTCCGCGTCCGTCCCGGTATCGCCGTCGCCGTCAAAGTCGGCCGAACCGCAGGTCGGCGGGGGCGCCAGCGGCGTGATGCGGATGTTCGTCCAGTTCAGCGTGCTGCCGCTGGACGTTGTGTTCCGGAAGTTCACGCGCCACTCGCCCGCGATCGGCCCGAAGTTGTGCGCAAAGACGCCGTCGAAGCTCGTCGCCGACACCCCTCCCGAGGCGCGCGTCCCCGAGATGAGCGCCTGGTCCCACAGCGTTGCCGTGCCCCCGAACGCGCGCGTCGTGCCGTCCGGCGACGTCAGCGTCAGCTCCATGGACACGTTCGTCCCCGTGCCCGTCCGCGGCTGCGCATCCACCGCCAGGCGGAACGAGGTCGCGTTGCCCGGCACGTTCAGCACCTGGCTGTAGTAGGGAGAGAAGATCGGGCCGGAGCTGCCCACCACGCTGATGTTCGCCGGCAGCAGCACATCGCCGGGGGGCGCGCACGTGGTCGCGCACGCCGTCTCGGCCCCCTGGAACGTCCCGCCCAGGTTGTTGCAGGCGACCGGATCGAACACCGAGCACCCGCCGGTCGAGAAGCAGCACGCGCCGGGCAGGCAGGTGTTGCCGGTGCACATCGCGCCGGGCGTGAAGGCCCCGCCCTGGGTCAGGCAGTTCCCGGGGGTGAGGTCAGCGCATGAACCGTCCGGCAGGCAGCACGCCCCCAGCGGGATCGACCCGACCACGTCGATACGGACCCACGCGACGCCCTTGGGCCCGCCGGTGGTCGCGGGGATCTGGACGGTGCCGGAAGAGTCCGTCACCGCGAGCGACACGTTGGTGGCGGTGGTGGTGCTGGACCGGCTTGCGACGACATCAATGAAGTCCGGGCAACGCCCGTTCTGCACGTTGTCGTCGCTGGGGGCGCCTTCCCGGAGGCACAGGTCGGAGGAGGTGATCGCGATGTAGTAGGTCCCCCCGTCGAACTCGCGGTGCAAGAAGCTCGCGACGTTGGTCGCGGCGCCGCCGTAGCCGCCGAAGGGGCTCGCCCCGTCGTTCCCGTAGCCGCGGATGGGCTGGAAGTTCGCGTCGAACACCCAGAGGTCCGTGTCGGTGTTGTGCCCCTGGCCGGCGGTGGTGATGGTCAGCCAGCCCGCCTGGAACGAGCCGCCGGAGATGGGCGTCACAGGCGCGGACTCGAGCGTGGCGGTGTAGTCGGCCGTCGTCGAAGCCGTGCCTGTCACGCGGTAGTACACCTCTTCGCTCCGCCCGAAGCCGTACCAGACAACGACCCGGCTGGCCCCTTCCACGAAGTGGTCCTGCATGATGACCTGCGAGGTGGTGGGCGTCCCCACGACGCCGCGCCACGGCCCGAGCACGGACGCGGCGGTGTGCGTCGTCCCCCACAGCCCCGGCCCGTGCCCGGCGGTCTCCGTGGTGAGCACCATCCGGTGCTGGTAGATGCCGGGGGCCGCCGCGGCGGTCTGGATGCGCCACCAGTCGGCGCTCCCGGCGCCGGACCCGGTCTGGCCCAGGGTGTTGCCCTGGATGCAGTCGCCCGAGGCGAGCCACACGGGTGTTGCGGTGGTTTTGCCGTCGTTGGGCTCGACCTCGGTCGCGCACTGACCGAACGCGGGGGCGGCCAGTCCGGCCAGGATGCCAAGGGCGATCGCCCGAACATAGGGGGTGTTTCTCACGGTTCCGTCTCCTGGTACCAAGGTTCTCGAACCCATCAGATCGGGCCAACCTACTGGTGCGCTCACCCCCCGTCAACACTTTGCGAAGATTTCGTACGACTTTTTTGTACGACGCTTTCCGGTCTGGCGGTCCGGTGGTATGCTGAGGCGGCTTTTCGGAGGCTCCCATGGACTCTGCCGCGGCAGTCTTGCCCCCCCAGAAACCTGACATCGCCGCGCTCGATCGCGAGGTTGAGACCGTCCTGGAGGACCTCCGCCCGGCTCTTGGAGCGATCATCGCGCAGCTCCGCCCCCCCGTGCGGCGGGCGATCGACCTGCGCAAGGTGCTGGGCCTGAGTCAGACCGTCTGCTGGGGCATCTTCAGCGCTGTCAAGGCGCCCGATCTGCGAGCGATGACGTCGCTGCTCCCGGGAAGCCGCGGGATGCAGCTCTTCTTTGATGCCTCGGAAGTTTCGGGGGTGCCGGCCGAGGTGGTGAAGAAGGGGCGGGCGGCGTTCGAGCGGTTCGAGGAGACGGTGACGCGGCACGCGGGCAGCCGGGCGGCGTTCGAGGCGATGGTGAGCGGCCTGAGCACGAAGGACGATCCGCAGGAGTCGCACGCGAACCTGCTGAAGCACAAGCGCTCTGTGTTCAGGGGCGCGTCGGTGCTGGTGGGCCGCCAGATGCGGGTCGCGTGCCAGACCTTCATCCTTCATCCGTCAAGCCAGGGGACGCCGGGCCTGCTCGACAGCGTGTACATCGGGGGCAGCATCGGCCTGCACCGCATCCGGCACGATGTTCCGCTCCAGATGCGGGCCCGCTTCCGGTACGAGGCCGACCCGGGGACGCCGGGCGCCGACGCTGGGCCCCAGCCGCTGGACCAGCGCGAGCCAGGGCCCGGCGGGATCGGCCTGCTCCGCGCCTTCTGCTCGCAGCCGATCCCCGAGTTCCGCCCCAGCGAGAAGATCGGCAATGCGCAGGTCTTCGAGCTGGTCACGGGCAGTGTCGGGGTTTCCAGTGAGGTTACGGTATTCGAGGGGTACATCATGCGCGCCTCGGCCTCGTCCGGGAGCGAGCACGGGCTGGCCCGCTATGTGCAGGTGCCCTGCGAGGTCTACATGGGCGACATCCTCGTCCACCAGAGCCTGTTCGAGGGGCGCACCCCGGCTGACCCGGAGGTGCAGGTCTACGCCGCGCCCGCCCCGGCCGACGCGGGGTTCCGCGACTCGGACCTGCTGCCGATGACCGAACGCGGCGAGTACCTGGGCAAGGGCTTCTACGCCGCAAGGACGACCGTCATCCCTCGGTACGAGGAGCTGCTGGCGCACACGATGAAGCTGACCGGCTGGAACGGAGAGGAGTTTCACGTCTTCCGCTGCCGCGTCGATTACCCGCTGCTGTCCTCCCGCATCCGCATGACGTTGCGGTGCTGAAGTGGGCCGCGCCGGTTCACCCTGGGTCCGCCGAGGGATGAAGGTGCGGCGCTGAAGACTGTGAAGACTGCGTAGGGGCTGGACGCTCAGGCACCTTCATCCCTCGACGACCGGGCCATGCGGCCGTTGCCCGCAATGTAAAACGGCGTGCCCCGCGCCGGGCGGCGCGGGGCACACCGACCACGTGTGCAATACCTCTTCAGCAGGGGCCCCCCGCCAGCACGCGGAAGAAGCTCTCGATGTCCGCGTCGGTGCCCACATCGCCGTCGCCGTTGAAGTCGGCCCCGCCCGCGAAGCAGGTGGGGCAGCAGTTCCCGGCCAGGCACGCGAAGAACGCTTCGATGTCGGCGTCGGTGCCGACGTCGCCGTCGCCGTCAAAGTCGGCGGTGCCGCAGGGGGGCGCGACGGTGAAGCGGAACCAGCCGATCTCGGCGCGGCCCGGGCGGCTGGCGGGGAAGGCGTGCAGGCCCGCGGCGTCGGTCACGCTGAAGGAGATGTCGGTGAGCGTCGAGGCCCCGGTCTCCATCGCCGCGTCGGGGAAGTCGAGCATCATCCCGGCCCGCACGTTGTCGTCGCACGGCGCGCCCACGTTCGTCGCGAGGTTGATCAGGGAGATGCCCATGTAGTAGGTGCCCGGCGCGTAGTCACGCCGCAGGAAGCTGGTGGTGTTGATGTTCGCCGGGGCGCCGCCGTTGATCGTCGCGCCGTCGTTGGAGTACCCCAGGATGGGCGTGAGCGTGGCGTCGAAGATGCGGACGTGGGTGTCGTTGGTGTGCCCCTGGCCGGCGGTGCTAATGGTGATGGTCCCCGGCACGAAGCTCCCCAGGTCCACCGGCGTGACCGGCGTCGTGTCGAACGCGGCGATGTACGGGCGGGTGGTCGCCGCGGTGCCGGTGACCTTGTAGTACATCTGCTCTTCGCGCCCGAACCCGTACCAGTAGCTGACGCGGTCGGTGCCGTCGAGCTGGTGGTTCTGGCCCACGACCTCGGTCGTGCCGGCGGAGCCCACCGGGCCGGGCCAGGGCGCGCCCGTCACCGGGGTCTGCGCGACGCCGGGCAGGGACGCCGAGTTGTTGTGGTTGCCGCCCCAGTTGGTGAGCCGCAGGCTGTGGCGGTAGATCCCCAGCGGCGCTGCGGCGGTGCGCACCAGGAAGTAGTCGGGGCTGCTGAGGTCCTCGGTGCCGGTGGCGGCGAGGGTGGTGCCCACGAGCGAGTCGCCGGGCTGGAGGGTGACCTGGGTGCCGAACACTTTCGCGTCGTTGGGCTCGGCCTCAAAGCGGAAGGACGCGCACGGCGCGGGCGTGCAGGCCGTGTTGTCCCCAAAGTACACGCCCTGCTGCGCGAGGCACCCGCCCTCCCACACGATGACGCAGCCGGTGGGCAGGCAGCACGCGCCCGTCGGCGGCTGCGGGCAGGGGGTGATGGTCCCGCAGTCCGTGGCGTCGCCGTTGTAGACGCCCCCCGCGCCGACGCACGCGTACTGCGTCATGGTGGCGCAGGAACCGTCGGGCAGGCAGCACGCGCCGGAAGGGTTGCACTCCCACTGCGCGATCGCCCGCGCCGGGAGCCCATCGGCCGCCGTGAACCCGCCGCCGGCGATGACCGCGCCCGAGTACCCCGACAGCGCGTTGACCGTGTCGATCGTGCCCACCGAGGACCAAGCCCCGTTCTTCCAGCGGGCGACGCCCGCGGCCGGGAGCCCGCCGGCGAAGTTGAACGTGCCGCCGGCATAGAGCGCCGGGCCGCTCCCGTCGTCGATCACCGCGAGCGCCCGGACTTCCTGGTCTACGCCCAGTCCCACGGCGTCCCAGGCTTCTCCGTTCCAACGGGCGACTCGCGTCGCCGCCACGCCGCCGGCGAGCGTGAAGTTGCCCCCGGCGTAGAGGGACGCACCGTCGCCGTCGTCGTAGACCGCGAGCGCGTTGACCGTTCCGTTGAGGCCGCTGCCCAGGGACGAGTATTGCGCGCCGTCCCATCGGACGATGTTGGTCGCGGGCACGGCCGTGCCGCCCGAGTCCGCCACGGTGAACCCGCCGGCGATGAACAGCGCGGGGCCGGAGCCCTCGTCGTACACCGCCATCGCGTTGACGATCGGCGAGCTGGGCGAGGGCAGCCCGATGCCGCCCAGCAGCGGCGAGAACGCCGTGCCGTTCCACTTCGCGATCTTGTAGCAGCTCACGCCGCCCGCGACGGTGAAGTTGCCGCCCAGGAAGAGCGCTGGGCCCGTGCCGTCGTCAAAGACGCACATCGAGACCACCGCGCTGCCGGTGATCCCCGAAAGCAGCGGCGACCACGACGTGCCGTTCCACTTTGCGATCCGCGAGGCGCTGCCGCCGCCCGCCGTGGTGAACGACCCCGCGGCGAAGAGCGCCGTACCGGTCCCATCGTCGTAGGGGACCATGGTGAACACCGTGCCGTTGACGCCGGTGCCGACAGGGAACCAAGCGGAGCCGTTCCACTTGGCAATGTTCGTGGCCGCGTTGCCGCCGGCGCTGGTGAACTGACCGCCGGCGAAGAGGGCCGAGCCGGACCCATCGTTATGCACAAGCAGCGAACGGACGGCGAGCACGCCGCCGCTGTTCATGCCGCTGCCCATGGAGGTCCACTCGTCGATGCACTGACCCTGGGCGAAGACCGCCGAAGCAACCACCGCGGCAGCCGCCGCCCACGTTCCGAGTCGCCAGTTCCGGTTCATTCCAGGCCTCCGCAGGGTCGGGGTTGAAAGTTCGAAGGGCAGGCCGGCAGGGCCCGCCGCGGGCCGAGACTACCAGCCTGCCCGAGTGCGTCAAGAAAATTCGTACGAAAATTCGTGGAGGCTATTGCTGACCTCCTACCAATGCACTAATCTGATCACCGGATGTCGCAGGCACCGCCCATCTCCGGCGCAGAGTCCGTCCAACTGGCCTTCGCCAAGCAGGTGGAGGCGGTGCTGTCGCGCACGCGGGCTGCGGCGGGCGAACTGGTCCGCGCGTCGCCAGTCACAATTGACCGGGCGACGGATCTTCAACGCACGTTGGGCGTCGCCCCGGCGCTGGCGTGGCAGCTCTTCCGGCTGGCGACCGCGCCGGACGCGTTCTCGGCGCTGGAGTTTGTGCCGCGGGCGGGGTCGATGGCCCGCCTGCTGAGCAGTGCGCGCGAGCGGGGGTTCGGGGTTTCGGCGGTGGACGCGCTGCGGGAGGCGTATGAGGAGTTCCAGTCGCTGGTGCGGCACCACGCTGGCGACCGAGACACGTTCGACGCGATGGCGGCCCCGCTTGGCAAGGACTCAACGGGGCAGATCGAGCTGAAGCACCGGCGGGCGGTGTTCCGCGGCAACGTGCAGGTGTGGGGCTTCCAGGCGAGCACGGTGTACCGGGCGTGCGTGATCCACGCGGGGCCGACGCCGGGGCGCGAGGCCGCGGCGATGATCGCGGGGTTCGTGTCGATCCGCCAGCTCCGCGCGCAGGCGCCCATCCCGCTGATGCGGCGGCGCGTCGTGCTCGAGGCCCACGGCGAGATGAAAGAGGTGCCGATCAGCGGGCCCGGCCTGCTTGAAGAGTTCTCGACCACCACGCGGGGCTCGGTCGTGCGCGCGGGAGAGGACGGGGCCGAGGGAGGGACGCTGATCCTGCGGGGCGTCGGGCGGGCGGCGAGCGAGACGTGCTTCCTCGGCGAGACGGTGTGGGAAGCGCCGGCCAGGGACGCGCAGTCGCCTTTCTCGATGGGGCTGCTGATGACCGTGCCCTGCGAGACGCTGCTGATCGACCTGCTGGTGCAGCGCGGCTGGTCGGACCCCGATGGCGTTGCGGTGGGAACATTCGGGAACCCCTCGAACGTCGAGAGCGCGATGACGGGGTCGGCGAAGTACCTGATGCCCGCGCGCGAGACCGGCTCCTACCTGGGGACCTCACTGGAGGCGCTGCACGCTCCGGAGGTTGCGCGGTGCCCCGCGCTGATCGGGCACGTGCTGGCCCGCAACGGGTGGGACCGCAGCGAGTTTGATATCTATCGCTGCCGCGTGAAGTACCCGATTCTCCACACGGCGGTATCGCTGCATGTCCCGCGCCTGGGCTGACTCTGCGCGGCCGTGCGAGGTCACGCCTTTGCGCCCGACTCCCACGCCAGGTAGCCCCCGGCCAGGTTCGTGACGTTGTAGCCGTGGCGCTGGAGCAGTGCGGCCGCCCTGGCCGACCGCGCCCCGCTGCGGCAGTGCACCAGCACCGGCCGGTCGCGTGGGACCTCGTCCAGGCGCGAGAGCAGGCGGGTGTGCGCGATGTTGGCCGCGTTGTCGATGTGCCCCTCCGCGAACTCGGAGGCCCTCCGCACGTCGAGCACAAACGGCTCTCCGCTCTTCACCCAGCGGCGTGCCTCATCCGCCGAGACTTCGCGCGTCTCCTCCACGGAACCCCCGAACCGCTGCCGGTCGGCGATTCGGCCCGCATCGAACCAGCCCTCGATGCGGTCCAGGCCCACCCGGATCAGGTCGCGGATGGCCTCGTCCAGGCGCGCGGGCTCGATGATGAGGTAGATCGGCTCATCCTCGGAGATCATCGATCCGGCGTCCGTGTTGAATGACCTGGTCATCGGGAACGAGAGCGCCCCGGGGGTGTGCCCGGCGCGGAACTCGGCCCACGGCCGCGTGTCGATGATCGCGGCCTTGCGCGGGTTCAGCGCGCGCAGCTCGTGGGGCGTGAGCTCGTGCGGGTGCGGCACACCGCCCAGCACGCGCGGGCCCGCCTTGTTGTCACGCTTCATCCGCGCGAAGTACAGCGGCGGCTCGGGCTGACCCGCGAGGATCTCACCGGCGAACGCGTCCTCGCTGGTGGCCGCCTTCACCGCGCTGTTAAACCGCTTCTCGTACCCGACCGTGGACTGGGGAACGGCCCCCAGCGCCTTGCCGCACGCGCTGCCGGCGCCGTGCCCCGGCCAGAGCTGCAGGTAGTCGGGCCACTGCTGGAACTGGAGCACGGACCGGAACAACCGCCGCGCCGAGGACGCGGCGTTCCCGGCGTGTCCCGCGGCGGATTCCAGCAGGTCCGGGCGCCCGACGTCCCCCACGAACACGAAGTCGCCCGTGACGACGCCCAGCGGCTCGTCCGCCCCGCCGCCGCGGTCGGTGACCATGAAGCAGAGGTGTTCGGGCGTGTGGCCGGGCGTGTGGACCGCCTTCACCTCGATATTGCCGACCAGGAACGTGTCGCCGTCCTTGATCAGGCGGACGTCGTACTTGGCCTGGCCCTGGTTCTGCGGCGCAGCCGCGGGCCACTGGTACTTCCAGTCCGCACCGCCCTCGTCGGAGAGGTACACCCGCGCGCCTTTCTCCGCCAGCTCTCTCGCGCCGGAGAGGAAGTCGGCGTGGATGTGGGTCTCCGCGGCGGCGGTGATGCGCAGCCCGTTGTCGCGGGCCACCTGCTCGTAGCGGTCAACATCGCGTTCGGGGTCGATGACGATCGCCTCGCCCGTCCGCTGACATCCGATGATATACGCCGCCTGGGCCAGCTTGTCGTCGTACACCATCCGGAAGAACATGGGCGCCTCCCGTCGAAGGGTTGTGCCCGGCGGCACATTCCTCCGTTATCTTTGGCGCGCCGGGGCGTCTGCGGCACACCGATCGCGGGACACCGGCCGGGGCCCGGTCAGCAGGCGCCTCCGGCAAGCACGCGGAAGAACGCCTCGATATCCGCGTCCGTGCCGCTGTCCCCATCGCCGTTGAAGTCGGCCCCCAGTCGCCAGCAGGTGGCGCAGCAGTTGCCGGCCAGGCAGGCGAAGAAGGCCTCGATGTCGGCGTCGGTGCCGGAGTCGCCGTCATTGTCAAAGTCGGCGGTGGAGCACTCGGGGCCGACGTAGACCATGTCCACGCCGTCGGGCACGGGCTGGGCGATGAAGGCGGTCTGGGTTGCGCCGTTGAAGGCCATGTCCGACGGGTTGCTCGAGAGCTGCGTCGCGTCGATGAGCGCGGTCGAGGGGCCCGCGGCGGTGAGGCGCCAGAGCTTGCCGCCCTCGCTGGCGTGCAGGCCCGCGGCGTAGAGCACGCCGTCGTGGAGGGCGAGCGACTTGATGTTGCCCAGGGGGAAGGACGCGACAAAGGAGTTGCTGGCGGTGTCGAGCACGTGCACGCCAGGGTTGGTGACGCAGGAGCCCATGTACACGTACTGGCCGGAGGGGTCGGGCGCGAAGATGTAGGGGTAGGGGCTGCTGGGGATGTTGGCGACTTGCGTGCTGGCCGCGCCGTTGATGTTCACGACGGCGACGGAGTTGCCGAAGGCCATCGAGACGTAGAGCTTGGTGCCGTCCGGGCTGAACGTACACCGCATGGGGAACTCCATGGGTGAAAATCCGGGGATGGCGCCGACCTCGACGTCGGTGATGATGGCGCGGGTGGCGGCGTTGATGAGCCGGATCTTGTCCTCAAAGCTCACGCACACGGCGATGATCGAGCCGTCGGGCGAGAGCTCGATGGCGCTGGTGTCGGAGTAGGGCGGGTACTGGGCGTTGCCGGTCTGGCCGGCGAGGGTCGTGCCCAGGACACTGCTCGCCGCGCCGGCGAGGTTGATGAAGTGGACACGGTCGGTGCCGGCGAGGCTCAGGACATAGGCCTTCGTGCCGTCGGGGGAGATCTTCACCTCGCTGGGGCGGTCGGCGACGTTGAGGTGCGCGACGCGCGTGCGGGTGACAAGGTCCACGATGGAGACGGTATTGGCGTCGGTGTTGCAGGAGACGGCGTAGCGGCCGTCGGGGGTGATCGCGACGTCGAGCACGCGGTCGCCGGTGTCGATGTACGCGAGCGGGGCGCGGGTGGGGACGTCCACAATGGTGAGGTTGCGGCTGGTGGTGTTGCCCGTGACGAGGGTCTGGCCGTCGGGGGTGACGGCGACGGCGCGGGGGCAGTCGCCCTCGGGGATCGCGCCGGTGAGTGCGAAGCCCTCGGCGAAGGAGGCGGCGCCGTTGATGTTGTAGACGTGGATGTCCTCGCGGAAGCGGCTGTTGAGGGCCACCGCCCGGAGCTGCGTCGGGCTCGTGGCCGACTCCACGCACGCGGCGAGCGGGATGCTGGCCACCTGGCTCTGGGTCGCGATGTTAATCACGCGGGAGTTGAAGTTGCTGACGAAGGCGTACTGGTCGTCGTGGGAGATCTCGATGTCTCCGACGACGCCGGTGCTGATCATGGCGGTGCGGGCGCCGGTGGCGAGGCTGTAAAAGCAGGTGTTGTTGGAGATCGCCGCGATGGCGAAGTTCTTGTCGGGGGTGATGCGGATGACCTGGCTCTGGAGCTGGTCGTCGCTGTTGGGCAGGTTGAGGACGGTGAGGGAGTTGGCGACCAGGTCCACGCGGCTGATCTTGCGCTCGCTGCCCTCGTGCCCGACAACCGCCACAGTGCCGTCGCTGCTGATGTCCACGCTGGTGGCCAGCGGCGCGGCGGTGAGGAGCGTTGGCGCGCCGGTGGCGACGTCGTAGATCGCCACTCGCCCGCCCGGGCGGTCGGGGCAGACGATGCGGGCGCCGTCGGGCGTGAGGGCCCACTGCGTCCACAGCACCCCGCTGATGCCCACCTCGGGCGTGAAGTAGCCGCCCATCGCGCCCTGGCTGACGCTCGCGAAGGTGCGCTCCTCGGTCAGGGTCGTGAGGTTGACCACGCTGAAGGCCGAGTTCACGGCGTCGTTGGTGATCGACACGATCGCGCGCTGGCTGTCGGGGGTGATCGCGACGCGGAAGGGCTGGGTGCCGGTGATGGGCACGTGGCCCAGCAGCGTGCGGCTGGGCACGTGGACCACGCTCACCGTGTGGCTGAAGACGTTGCTGCACACGGCGTACTGGCCGTTGGGCGAGATGGCGACGTGGTTCGGCAGCAGACCGACCTCGACGGAGTGCGTGACGGTGCGGGAGCTGACGTCGAAGAAGGTCATCATGCCGGGGAGGAGCCCCGTGCCGTGGTTGACGATGGCGACGGTGCTGCCGTCGGGCGTGAATGCGAGCTCGCGGGGGATGTCGGCCTCGGGCGGGCTGTTGACGTCGATGTGTTCCGGGGTGAGGCGAGAGGCGTAGCCGCCCTGGGGCACCGGGCGCGGCTGGACCCAAAGCTCGCGCTGCGTGCCCGCATCGCACTCGGTGCTGACATGATCGGGCGAGGACTGAGCAAGGACAACGCCGGCAGAAAGAGCGAGAACGGCGGCGATGGAGAGCGAAGCGAGCGACCGGGTGGGCATCAAGACCTCCTGAAGGGAAAAGGACCAAATCCCGCGAGCACACCCCCCGCAAACCCCATGATGTCGAAGGGCGTCCGCGGCGTTCCCGCCGCGGAGGCCGTGAGATTCAGCAGTCCCCGCCCGCGAGGACGCGGAAGAACGACTCGATGTCGGCATCGGTGCCGGTGTCGCCGTCACCGTTGAAGTCGGCGCCGCCGGAGAAGCAGGTGGCGCAGCAGTTGCCGGCAAGGCAGGCGAAGAAGGCCTCGATGTCGGCGTCGGTGCCGGTGTCGCCATCGCCGTCAAAGTCGGCGGTGCCGCAGCCGCCGCCGCCCGTGCCGACGACCAGGCGCAGGATGGGCGCGTTGGCCGTGCTCATGTCGATGACGTTGGGGAAGTTGGGCTCGCTGGTGGGGTCCACGCGAACGCCGATGTGCGTGGCGCCGCCGGTGATCAGGGCCTGCACCGCCGCGGTGGCGTCCACGTTGACCAGCACGGAAGAGTCGTTCGGCGGGTGGTACGAGGTCGAACCCACGACCGTCGCGGGGATGTCGAAGTCGGAGAGTTCCATCGTGCCGTTGCCGCTGTAGACCTCGATGTTGAAGGTGCGGGGGCCGTTGTCGAAGGCGTTGTTGACGGCGATCCGCAGGATGATGCTGGCGCTGTCGAGCGTCGCTCCCGCGAAGGCGGTCACGTCGAACTCCAGCATGGCCCGGTCCTCGGCGGAGCCCGTCTGGCGGATCAGCGTGTTGAACGAGCCGGTCGTGGTCATCAGCTCGATCGCGCCGCCGCGGGGGGAGTCCCGCCCGCTGCCGACGGCGACCGGGGAAAGGTCCTGGCCGGCGGCAAACGGGGCCGCCGCGCAGACCGCGAGAACGAACGCGCACACTTTCTGCATTGATCTTCTCCTTCCGGGATGAGGGACAGGACACACCGCGACCCCAGCGAGGCCCACAGTCTACAGGCTGCTCGCCGGGGCACAAGAAGCGTGGCGGGAAAAAGCGCTTTGGTATTCTGGATCGGCGAGGTGCCCGTGAGCTCAGCCCGCTTCATCCTGCCCGCGCTCCTGGCCGCCGTGGTGGTGGGCGGCTGCGCCGACACGGAGAAGATGCGGTACATCGACAACCCCCGGCTCATCGGCAACGCGACGCAAACGGAGGTCGCGGAGCTCGCACGCACCACGGGCGCGGTCTCGGCGTGGGCGGGGCTGGAGTTTCTGCGGGCGTGGCTGGGCGGCGACGACCGCGACTGAGCGGCGGGCCCCGGCCCCCGGACGGGCGGTTTGGCCTCCAGGGCGTCCCAGCGGGGGGCCAAGTCCCGTACCCCGCCCGGCACCCGCCTCCCCCCGCCCCTCGACCTTGAAAGGGCGCTTACCTACCCTTCCTCCCCCCCGGGCACGCGCCGGGGCCAGGCCGCATCCACCCCTAAGGGAATACCGCCCGTGAAGATCCGCACCGACGAAATCGCCTCCGTGATCAAGCAGGAAATCGAGCAGTTCGGCGCCGAGCTGGAAGTCTCGGAGGTCGGGCGCGTGGTGGAGGTGGGCGACGGCATCGCCCGCATCTACGGCCTCTCCAAGGCCATGGCCGGCGAGCTTCTGGAGTTCCAGACCGAGGGCGGCGCCGTCATGGGCCAGGTGTTCAACCTCGAGCTCGACACCGTCGGTGCGGTTATTTACGGCGACTACCTCCTCGTGAAGGAGGGGGACATGGTCAAGGCCACGGGCCGCCTCCTTGAGGTGCCCGTCGGCGAGAGCCTCCTCGGGCGTGTGGTGAACCCCCTGGGCCAGCCCATCGACGATGCGGGGCCGATCACCGCCGCGGAGTTCCGCAAGGTGGACATCATCGCCCCGGGCATCGCCGAGCGGCAGCCGGTGACCGAGCCGATGCAGACGGGCATCAAGGCCATCGACGCCATGATCCCGGTGGGCCGCGGGCAGCGCGAACTGATCATCGGCGACCGCAAGACGGGCAAGACCGCCGTGGCGATCGACACGATCATCAACCAGAAGGAGTTCTGGGGCACGGACAAGGCGGTGGTGTGCGTGTACGTCGCCGTGGGCCAGAAGGAGTCCACCGTCGCGGGCGTCGTCGAGACCCTCAAGAAGAACGGGGCGATGGACTACACCATTGTCGTCAACGCCTCCAGCTCTGACCCGGCCCCCATGCAGTACGTGGCCCCCTACTCGGGCACGGCGATGGCCGAGTACTTCATGTGGTCGGGCCACAAAGACTTCAAACAGAAGACGCTGCTGGGCAACGGGGCGCCGATGCCGAAGCACGCCCTGTGCATCTACGACGACCTATCGAAGCAGGCCGTGGCGTACCGTCAGATGTCGCTGCTGCTGCGGCGTCCGCCGGGCCGCGAGGCGTACCCCGGCGACGTGTTCTACCTCCACTCCCGCCTGCTCGAGCGCGCCACCAAGCTCTCCGATGAGAACGGCGGCGGCTCCATCACCTCGCTGCCGATCATCGAGACGCAGGAGGGCGACGTCTCGGCGTACATCCCGACCAACGTGATCTCGATCACCGACGGCCAGATCTACCTGGAGCCCGAGCTGTTCTTCTCCGGCGTGCGGCCGGCCATCAACGTGGGTATCTCGGTCAGCCGCGTGGGCGGTAACGCCCAGGTGAAGGCCATGAAGCAGATCGCCGGCTCGCTGCGCCTCGACCTCGCGGCCGCCCGCGAGCTTGAGGCCTTCGCGCAGCTGGGCACCGAGCTCGACAAGGCCACCCAGCGCCAGCTCGACCGCGGCCGCCGCATGGTCGAGCTCCTGAAGCAGGGCCAGTACACCCCCTTCAACGTCGTGGACCAGATCATCTCCATCTTCGCCGGCACCCGCGGCTACATGGACGACATCCCCGTCCCCAGCGTCCGCGCCTTCGAGCAGGGCCTGCTCGAGCACCTCCGCGGCGTGGCCAAGCCCGTCCGCGATGAGCTGGAGGCCACGCTGGACATCAAGAAAGTGGAGAAGAAGCTCGAGGAGGCCGTGAAGGCGTTCAAGAGCTCGTTCAAGGCCTGAGCGGTTCTGATGATCGAAGCTTGGCAGGGGCCCCGCTGTGCGGGGCCCTTTCTCTTGCGCGGGCGGCTCGAAAAAAAGGCCAGTGTTTTGTGGCCGTGCGCAGCGGGTTGGTGCGCCATGATGTACAGGGAGACCCACAGGAGCCTCGCCATGCGCACCGCCATCTTTCTGCTTGCCGCCGCCGCGTCTACTGCTCAGGCTGACTGGACGTTCGTGAACCTTCACCCGGCGGGGGCGACCGAGTCGGCGGCTAACGGGGTAGGGATCACGCCCGGCGGGGTGCGGCAGGTGGGGTACGCGTCGGTCGGGGGCGTGCCGCACGCGGCGATGTGGTCGGGGACCGCGGCGGGCTGGGCGGACCTCAACCCCGTCGCCGGCGCGGCCTCGACGCTTTACGGGGTGGACGGCAACCTGCAGGTGGGCGCGGTAGGGGGCGGCGGGTTCTCCGCCGCGAGCACCTGGAACGGCACGGCCGCGTCGTGGGTCAACATCAGCGGCGGGGTCCACTCCACGGCGCTGTGCGTGAGCGACGGGCTCGTGGGCGGGAGCTACCGCGACGGCACGGTCGACCGCTCCTGCACGTGGACGGGCTCGACCATGACGCCGCTGGGCGGGCGCGGCATCTTGGGCGTGTCGTTTGGCGTGCGCGTGACCAACGAGTTCGCGGGGTCGTTCCCGATCTCGGGGACGGAGGCCTTCATGTACCACGCCGGCTCGAACACGGCCATCAGCCTGGAGCCGCCCAACGGCTACTTCTCCGGCGTGAACGCCGCGAGCGGCGGGCTGCAGGCGGGCTGGATCCACTTTGACTCCATCACCGGCCCCATCCACGCGATCATCTGGAACGGCAGCCCCAGCTCCTACGTGGACGTCCACCCCGCCGCCGCGCGCGAGTCCCGGCTGACGGGCATCAGCACCGGCGCGCAGTGCGGGTACGTGCGCGTGGTTGACCCCAACGACATCAACATGAACCTGGTGAGCCACGCGTCGGCGTGGTTTGGCAGCGCCGGCACGTGGGTGGACCTGCACGGGTTCCTGCCCGCCGGCTTCCGCGAGTCGACCACAACGGGCGTGTACTCGCCCGACGGGCAGACGGTGCACGTGGTCGGCCACGGCGTGAACAACACCACCGGGCGGCGCGAGGCGCTGCTGTGGGTCCACACCCCTACGCAGCCCCCGCAGTGCGGGACGGCCGACTTTGACGGCGACGGCGACGTCGGCACCGATGCGGACATCGAATCGTTCTTCGCGTGCCTCGCGGGGAGCTGCTGCCCCGCGTGCTTCGCGGGCGGGGCAGACTTCAACGGCGACGGCGACACCGGGACCGACGCCGACATCGAGTCGTTCTTCCGCGTGCTCGCCGGCGGGGCGTGCTGACGCGGGCGGCGGGTTACGCCGCCTCGAGGCGTGTGCGGGCGGCGGGGCGGGTGTCGGCGAGCGAGACGAGGGCCTTCTCCAGGCGCTCCATCTGGAGCGGGAGCGTGTGCTGCTCGAAGGGGGCGGCCCCGAAGGCCGCGGGCTCAAAGAAGCAGGCGTGCGAGTTGGCCAGGGCCAGCACGGGCAGGGCCTCCAGGCCGTGCTCGGCGCACACGGCGCGGGCCTGCTCGCGCAGCCACGCCCGCTCGCCCGGCGCGCCCACGCGGAGCACGAGCAGGTTGGGCGTCTCGGCGCCGGCCAGCACGCCCATCGACCGCAGGGCGTGCTCGGCGGGGTTGATGGCCGGCTCGCGCGCCACGCACCAGGCGCGCACCGCCGCGAGGCCCGGGCGCGGGGCGGGCTTGCCCCCGCCCGCGTCGTCGGCCGCGTGCATGAGCATGCTGGCGCGGAGGTCGCTGAACTGGTCCGCCGCCTCGGCGCACACCGACGCGACCACGCCGGGCTTGAGGCCCAGGGCGGCCACGAACTCCTCGACGGGGTAGAGCACGTCGTTGCCGCTGCTGCCCCAGCCGGCGCCGTGGGCGAGCCGGTTGGCCAGCGCGAGCGTGGCGGCCTCGGGCAGGGCCCGGGGGGCGGTGGAGCGGATGTTCCCGACGCTCAGGTGGTGGTAGGCGATCGGCGCCACCAGGTCCGCGGGGAAGGTCCACCCACGCAGCAGGCGGTCGGTGAGGTCGGCGTGGTTGAGCAGCAGCAGCCGGGTCTCGACCGCCTCCAGCGGGAGCGCGAGCTTCTCCGCCACGTCGAGCACGCCCGCGTAGATGTCGCCCAGCCGCTCGACGAAGAGCATGCGGCCCACGTCGTGCAGCAGCCCGGCGGTGAACATCGCGTCGGCGTGCTCGCCCGCGCAGCCGCGGGCCCGCGCGAGCCCCGCGGCGAGCAGGCCGGTGCCGATGCAGTGCTCCCAGAAGCGGTCGGCCCGCAGCCGCGCGCAGCCCCCCGCCCCGCCCGCTCCCTTGAAGTGGTCCATCACGCTCATGGCGAGGATGGTCTGGCGGATCTGCGCCGAGCCGATCCGCGCCACCGCCTTGGCGACGTTGTCGAGCGGGTCGCCGCGCCGGTAGAGCGGCGAGTTGGCCAGCCGCAGGATGCGCAGCGACATGGCCTGGTCCTGGCGGATGGCGCGGGCCACGGCGTCCACCGAGGCCGACCCGCTGCCCGTGAGCGAGAGCACCTGGCGTGCCGCGGGGCCCATCGCCCGCAGTTCATTGCCCGTGAGCACGCGGTCGAGCAGCTCCTGCCGCCCGATGATGGGCTTGAGCGACTTGAGCGCCTCGAGCGCCTCCGCGGCGGTGGGGTTGGCCGGCAGCACGGGCGGCTCGGGGCGGGCGGCGTGCGCGAGGGGGGAGCCGCCGACGCGGGCGGGCGCGGCGGCGGTATCGGTGACGGGGGCGGGGGCGGGGGCGGGGGCGG
>JAEYTB010000265.1 GCA_023434205.1 Planctomycetota bacterium
CCGCCCCCGCCCAGCCCCCCATCGCCATCACCGTCACCCAGCGCTTCATGAAGAAGACCAGCTCGCGCCCGCCCGTCCTCCGCGCCGACCGCACCCAGGGCATCATGGCCCTCATCAAGCGCAAGCAGGAACTCGAGCAGCAGTCGCAGGTCGACGACGACTAAGCGCCGAGCGACCTCATCCAATCCCACTGCCGCGCGACCCCCTCCTCAAAGGGGGTCGTCGGCTTATACCCCAGCTCCGCCCCGCTCCGCGTCAGGTCCGCCCACGTCCGCTGCACATCACCCGCACGCATCGGCCCGCGCTCGATCTTCGCGGGCTTGCCCACCACCCGCGCGATCGTCCCCACCATCTCCTCCAGCCCCACCGGCCGGTTTCCCCCCAGGTTCCACACCCGGTACCCATACCGATCAACCCGGTCGTACGCCGCCAGCACGCCCTTCACGATGTCATCGATGTACGTGTAGTCGCGGCTGGTCCCCTCGCCGAACAGCTGCACCACCTCACCCGCGGCGATCTTCCGCATGAACAGCCCGATCGCCAGGTCCGGCCTCTGCCGCGGCCCGAACACCGTGAAAAACCGCAGGCACGCCACCGGCATCTTCGTCAGGTGCCAGTGCGTGTACCCGATCAGCTCGCACGCCTTCTTCGTCGCCGCGTACGGGCTGATCGGCTCGTTCACATCCTGCGTCTCGCTGAACGGCGTCGTCGGCGCGTTGCCGTACACGCTGCTCGACGACGCTGCGACCACCCGCCCGCACCCGACGCGCTGCGCCGCCTCCAGCACCACGCTCGTCGCCACCACGTTCGCGACCGAATACCCCACCGGGTCCTCGATGCTCGGCCGCACCCCCGCCTTCGCCGCCAGATGGATGATCCCCGCAGGCCGCGCCGCACCGACCACCCGCGCGAACGCGGCCTTGTCCGCCACATCCGCCTCGTGAAACTCCAGCGCGCCGCCCAGCTCACGCAGGTTCCGCTCCTTCACTGCGCGCGGATAAAACCCATCAAAGTTGTCAACCCCGACCACCCGTTCGCCCCGCGCCAGCAGCGCCGCGGCAACGTGCGAGCCGATAAACCCCGCCGCCCCGGTCACCAGCACCGGCCGGCCAGAATCCTGTGCCATCTCATGCTTCCTGCGCGCCCAAACCCGCCGCGCCACGGGAGGTTAACCGCAAAAACAAGCAGGGCGCCATCAAAGACAGCGCCCCGCTGGAGGAGAGAGAGATCGTGGGAGTATAGATTCTTATCGGTGTGCAGGTTGCCCAAACCTCCAAAGATACACGCGCGATTAACAGGGTTTCCCCAGGTTTCTAGCCCCCACGCGCAGGAACTGCGCCCCGCCGCCTCTACTTGGGCTGCTTCTGCTTCCCCGCCTCTTCCTTCAGCCGCTCGAAGTACCGCTTCACGGCACGCTCCTGCTCCTCCGGCGGGAGGTTCTTGATCCGTTCGCGGGCGCGCTCCGGAATCCGGGGGTCATCCAGCCCCGGCCCGCCCTTGCCCGCCTCTTCCTTCTGCCGATCAAGCCACCGCTTCACCGCACGCTCCCGCTCCTCGGGCGGCAGGTTCTTGATCCGTTCGCGTGCCCCCTCGGGCAGGTCGTCCATGCCCTTCTGCTGGGGCCGCATGTCCATCTCGCGCCCCATCTCCCGCAGCCGGTCCAGCTCGGCCCTGAACGCCTTCTTCTGACCCTCGTTGAGCACCGCGTACACCCGGGCGTGGTTCTCCGCCGGGTTGGGCGCATTGGCCAGCAGCTCCTTCACCTTCTCCCGCGCCTCCTCCGACTTCTTGGCATCCGGCGCCATCCCCTCGCCCGACCCGTCCTTGGGCTGATTGCGCCGCTGGTCGAGCCCCGGCGCGCGGTTCGGCGCCCGCCGGTCCACGAACTGCTGCACCCGCCGCCGGTCCTCCGGGCTCAGCTGGGGCATCAGCTCGCGCACCTTCTCCTGGTTCTCCGCCCTGTACTTCGCCACCGAGGCGTTGAAGTCCTCGTTGATCTGCTTGAGCTGCGCCTGCTGCTCATCCGTCAGCCGGTTCTCGCCCGCCCCCTCACCCCGCAGCGACTCCAGCGCCCGCAGGAACAGGCGGTGGGGGATCTCGCTCCCCATCATGTCCTTGCCCCGCTGCCGCCCGGGCGTGAACTGCCGCTGCTCCCCGGGAACGCCGCCTTCCTTAACCGCCGGGCCCCGCAGCGCATCAGCGCCCGGCTGGGCCTGGGCCATCGCCACACCGGACACCGAAAGGCCGGCCACCACAACGAGCCGCTGGATCGAGCGCATGGAACGTCTCCTGAAGGGTTCACGGGGGCTAACGACCTTCGCCCGCCGGGTATTGCCATCGACCAACCTATCCTTCTTTATGTCGATCACCAAGGAGTTTGTCCGCGAAGCCCTGGCCGGGTCCCCGGTCGGCCCCCAGCTCCTCCACATCGCCGCGTGCGACAACATGGCCAGCATCCGCCTGGGCGCCACCGGCACGCCCGCCGACCTCCAGGCCCTCGCCGCCACGGCACATAGGTGCCTGCTGGACAAGGCGAAGGCCGCCGGGACCCCCCTCGACTCCTTCATCGCCGAGTTCATCGGGCCCGGCGGCAAGGTGGTCCACACCGCCCGCTTCGGCCAGCCCGCGGCAGGCGCCCGCCCCCCGGCCCCCCCCAGCCCCGCCGGCCACACCCCCATCCCCGGCCTCAAGCCCGCTCAGGCACCCGCCGGCCCTTGCGGCCTCCCGGGCGTGAAGCACATCATCGCGGTGGGCGCTGGGAAAGGCGGCGTCGGCAAGTCCACCATCGCCCTCAACCTCGCGGTGGGCCTCGCCCGCAAGGGCCACGCCGTGGGCCTGCTTGATGCCGACATCTACGGCCCCTCCATGCCCACCATGCTCGGCCTGGACACCTTCGAGACCATCGTCCACGCCGGGATGCTCCAGCCCTTCACCGTCCACGGCATCAAGACCATGACCATGGGCAAGCTCGTGGACCCCGAGAAGCCCCTCATCTGGCGCGGGCCGATGGCCCACGGCGCCTTCAAGCAGCTCACCGAGCAGACCAACTGGGGCGAGCTCGACTATCTCATCATCGACCTGCCCCCCGGCACCGGCGACATCTCCCTCACCATGGCCCAGATGCTCCGCCTCACCGGCGCGGTCGTCGTCTGCACCCCCCAGAAGGTCGCCCAAGACGACGCCGTCCGCGCCGCCAAGATGTTCCAGCAGCTCCAGGTCGAGGTCCTGGGCGTCGTCGAGAACATGAGCTACTTCGTGGGCGATGACGCCAAGGTCTACGACATCTTCGGCCGCGGCGGGGCCGAGAAGATGGCCGCCCGCCTGAACGTCCCCTTCCTGGGCGCCGTACCCATCACCATGGCCCTCCGCGCCAACTCCGACAAGGGCGACCCCACCGCCAACTTCACCGCCGAGGACGGCCCCGGCCGCCAGCTCGCGCAGACGCTCAACGCCCTGGTCGCCAACGTCGAAGCCCAGGCCGCCCTCGCCGCGGTGAAGCAGCAGACGACGCGCCCGACCCTCTCCATCTCCTGACTCGCCCTCATTCGCCCTGACATGCCCAAGCGCGTCATCATCCTCGGCTCCACCGGCTCCATCGGCACGCAGACCCTCGAGGTCATCGAGCACCTCAACACCCTGCACGCCCGCGCCGAGCACCCGCACGCGTACGAGGTCGCCGGCCTGGCCTGCGGCCGCAACCGCGCCCTCATGGAAGAGCAGGCGCGAAGGTTCAACGTCAAGCACCTCGCGTGCGGCCAGGATTCCGATGCGGGCGCGCTCGACCTCGTCCAGAACGTCGAGTGCGACCTGGTCGTCGCCGCGATCGTTGGGTCCGCGGGCATCCGCGCGACCCTCGCCGCGGTCGAGCTCGGGCGCGATGTCGCGCTCGCCAACAAAGAGTCGCTGGTCGCCGCGGGTTCCCTCATCATCCCCGCGGCACAACGCTCCGGCTCCAAACTCCTCCCCATCGACAGCGAGCACGCCGCGCTGTGGCAGTGCCTGGGTTCGGCACCCACGCCCTTCAACGCCCCGCCGACGCTCATGCGCGCGATCCTGACCGCCTCGGGCGGCCCCTTCCGCACCTGGACCCGCGCGCAGATCTGGGATGCGCTCCCCCACCAGGCCCTCAAGCACCCGACCTGGTCGATGGGCAAGAAGGTGACGATCGACTGCGCCTCACTGATGAACAAGGGCCTGGAGATCATCGAGGCCCACTGGCTCTTCGGGATTTCCCCCGACAAGCTGGAGGCGATGGTCCACCCGCAATCGCTGGTCCACGCGCTCGCCGAGTTCAGCGACGGCAACGTGATCGCCCAGCTCGCCGCGCCCGACATGCGCACTCCTATCCAGCACGCGCTCACGTGGCCCGCGCGCGTGGCGAGCGCATCGCGCCGCATCGACTGGGCCGCGCTGCGCTCGCTGGAGTTTGAGCCGGTGGACCATGACAAGTTCCCCCTCCTGCGCCTCGCCTTCCGGGCGACCCGACAGGGTGGCACCGCGGGCGCGATCCTCAACGCCGCCAACGAGTGCGCCGTCCGCGCCTTCCTCGCCAGCGAGAACGCCGCCACCCCGATGCGTCTGGGCCGGGTCATCGAGGCCGTCCTCGAGACCGTGGAGGCCGTCAAGCCCGCGCCCATGACCTCGCTCCAGGACTGTGCCGCCGCGGAAGCGACCGCTTGCGAGTATGTTGAGCGGGTCCTCCGCTAGACCCGCTTTTGGCCTTCCGCTTCCCGCTTTCCCCATGTCACAGCACGCCGCCAAGCTCCAGCAGGTCCAGGCCCTGCTCGCCGACAAGCCCGAGCAGGCCCGCGCCATGTGCCAGCGCATCGTCCAGAGCGCGCCCCGCGACCCCTGGGCCCACGCGGTTATGTCCGGTGTCTTCCTTCGCCTGGGCCAGACCACCCAGGCCCTCCACTTCGCCCAGCGCGCCCACGCCCTCGCGCCCCACGAGCCCGCCCTCGCCGTCGAGCACGCCCGCCTGCTGGGCATCGAGAACCAGCCGGAGAAGGGCATCGCGCTCATGCGCGCGGTGCTCGCGACCAGCCCGGCACACACCGGCGCGGGCCAGACGCTCGCCACGCTGCTGGAGCAGGTCGAGCAGCACGCCGAGGCGGAGAAAGTCTGCCGCGCCGGGCTCGCGCACGCGACGGGCGATGAGGGGCTGGAAGCGATCCTCGCCGGCTCGCTGCTGAACCTGGGGCGGATCGAGGAGACCGTCGCGCTGATGGAGGCCGCGTCGGACCGCCACCCGCACAGCACGCACCTCGCGAGCGGCCTGGCGCTGATGCTCAACTACATGCCCGGCCGCACGCCCGAGCAGGTGTTCGCCGCGCACCGAAGATACGCGGCGCTGCTGGAAGCCTCCGACCCTTTCCCGCCCCGGAACTATCTGAACAGCCGCGACCCGGGCAAGCGGCTGCGCGTGGGAATCCTCTCGCCCGACCTGCGGCAGCACTCGGTCGCCTCCTTCATGGAGCCGTGGTTCGAGCACGCGGACGCGGCGACCATCGAGTTCTTCGTGTACCAGACCA
>JAEYTB010000274.1 GCA_023434205.1 Planctomycetota bacterium
GTAACCGTTGATGGGCTGAAGCTGCCGAATCCGTTTGTGATCGGGAGCGGGCCGCCGGGGACGAACGCGAACGTGATCGCGAAGGCGTTCGACGAAGGGTGGGGCGCGGTGATCGCCAAGACCGTGAGCCTGGATGCGGGGAAGGTGGTGAACGTGCAGCCGCGGTATGCGCGGATGCGGGTTCAGAAGGAGATCATCGGGTGGCAGAACATCGAGCTGATCAGCGACCGGCCGTTTGAGACGTGGATCGAGGAGTTCCGGCAGGTGAAGGCGAAGTACCCGGACCGGGTGCTGATCGCGTCGGTGATGGAGGAGTACCGCAAGGAGGCGTGGGTCGAGATCATCGAGCGGTGCCAGGAGGCGGGGGTCGATGCGTTCGAGCTGAACTTCTCGTGCCCGCACGGGCTGCCGGAGCGGAAGATGGGCTCGGCGATGGGGCAGGACCCGGAGATCCTGCACGAGGTGTGCGGGTGGGTGAACTCCGCGGCGAGCGTGCCGGTGTGGGCGAAGATGACGCCCAACATCACGCACATCGAGGAGCCGGCGCGGGCGGCGCTGAACGCGGGGTGCGAGGGGATCGCGGCGATCAACACGATCTTGTGCGTGATGGGAGTGGACCTCAAGACGCTGCGGCCCGAGCCGACGGTCGAGGGCTACACGACCCCGGGGGGGTACTCGTGCCGCGCGGTGCGGCCGGTGGCGCTGCGGATGGTGATGGAATGCGCGCGGATGATGGGGAAGGAGTTCCCTGGGCGCAGCCTGAGCGGGATCGGGGGCGTGGAGACGGGGGAGGACGCGGCGCAGTTCATTTTGCTGGGGGCGGGGACGGTGCAGGTGTGCACGGGGGTGATGATCCACGGCTACAAGCTGGTACACGAGCTGACGCGGGGGCTGTCAGCGTTCATGGACCAGCACGGGTTCAAGAGCGTGGCGGAGTTCCAGGGCAAGTCGCTGCAGTACTTCACGACGCACGCGGACTTGGTGAAGCGGCAGGCGGAGGCGCGTGCCGCGGACAGGAAGCGGGTGGAGGGCGTGGTGACGAAGGATGCGCAGTGGAGCGGGGAGAAGTTTGTGGAGCAGAGTGAGAGGCTGGTGGCGGGGGAGTGAGGGGGCGGTGGAATCAGGAGGACCTAAGGTCAGCGAAGTAGCGCTCGCCGGCGAGCCGGATCACGGCTTGCGCCTGTGCATGCGATACGCCTTCGAAGTGCTCAAGGAATGTTGAGAGGTCGTAGCCCTCGCTGAGATAGTCGAAGAGTGCCTTGATCGGGACGCGCGTGCCGCGGAAGACCGGTTCGCCACCGAGACGGTCCGGGTCAATGGACACGTGCGGGAAGTGGGGGCATTGGGGGCTGAGCCGCTCCATTCGAGCATTATGCTGGGCAGGGCACGCGGGGCCACCCAAGTCGCTGTCTACTTGCCGGGCTCCACTATTGCATGGACTAAGTCGTACTCGAACCTCCATCTGATGACAAGGACTTCGGATGTGTCGAGGTCCTGGTAGCCGGCGAGTTCATCGTGGCGATTCAGGAGCCGAAGCAACTTCGCGCGGCACAATCGGGTCATGCGAACACGCTCAGGGTCGGGCGTTTCCTCTCTGGCGGCCGCGGCTTCGGCGTGTGTTGCTGCCTGAAGGGCCATGTCCGGAAACTCTTCACGGACCGCGCTCGCGAAACAGACGAGGTCATCAACCTGGTGCGGTCCGACCGTGTCGAAGACCCCCATTGCCTTCACCAGAAATCGCTCCACGTCCGGCTTGGCCAGTTCCGAGTTGGAAAGCAGTTTGGTGGCCGCGACCGTGCCGCAGGCGGCCCAGCCGCGGTCCGGAATCATCACCGGGTTGGCGAGCACGAAGTCTCGCAGCGGCCCGTGATTGCCGTACATAAATCGCATCATCGCGATTCCGGGCGACGCGCTGGTCACTCCGCCTTGCTTCAGCAACGCCTCTGCCTTCTCCAAGTACGACAACTTCTCTGTCGTAGCTGTCGCGTAAGAGGCCAGGACAAAGAAGGCGCCGGCGCGGAGCGTTTCAGGGATGGTCGCGTCGTCAGCGATGAGCCGAGCCTGTCGGAGCGCGGGGATGGGCCTCTCCACTTCGTCATAGGCGTTCATCGCGAACACGCGGAGCAGAGAAACGAGGCGTGAATCGAAGTCCTGCGAGGCGGCTTCAATTTCTTCGAACTCAACCAACCCAAAAGCCGGTGCGTGCTCGAGCAAGTGCATCGTCAGATAGACTCTCGCCGTCGCGGCCTTGATCGGTTCACTCAGAAACTGTTCGTCGATGCTCTTCTTCGCAGCCTGCACGGCGGGGCGGATGATCCGCGGGTGTTGCACGGCAGCAAGTCGCAGCAACTCGCCGCTCAGAGTGCCGAGCACGCGAGATTCTCCCGCGAGTTTTAGATCGGCTAGACCCTCTGCAAGGGTGGGTTGCACGGATTCAGGACCCGGGGGCCGCTCGACACTCGGCTGACCGAAAGCGACTGCCGGACTCAGAATTGCGACGCCTATCGCGAAAAGGTGCTGCAGCATGACGGAATGATACTGCAAGACAGGCCAGAACAGTGTGTGAGTGCTAGCGGCCCGCCACCGTCCACCCCACCGCCCCCATCGCGCTCAGCCACCGGCGCTTCTCGCGTTCGGCTTCGCCGTCGCCGGCGATGCTCCACCACCAGGATGTCTCCAGTGGGAGTTCCATGTCGGCGATGAGGTCGGCGACCTGGCGGTCGGTGTAATCGGCGTACGGTGCTTCGACGCGGATCGACGGGGTTTTGTGCTCGCGGGCGTCGAGGGCGACGAGGCGGCCGATGAGGACGCAGCGGTCCACGATGCCCGCGATGCGGTCCAGGTCGAGGTGGTCGCCCTGGGCGCCCGAAGCCGGCCACAGCACACGGTCGTAACCCTGGTGCGCGGCAAACCGCACGGCGTGCAGCAGCTCGTGCGTCTCGCGGTCGGAAGGAGGCAGGGTCGCGGGGAGGGGGAGCGGTTCGTGCTCGAGGAGCGTGACGCTGAAGAGCTCGCACTGGCGGGCGATGGCGTTGACCCGGGGCCTGGGGGCGTTGATGGCGATGGCCGCCAGGTCGCGGGGGGCCTTGGCGTTGGGGCTGAGGGAGAGGGCCTCGCGGGTGATGGCGCAGGCGAGCAGTGCCGCGGGGCTGCCGTCGTGGAGCACCAGCGTGCGGCCCTGGCTGGGGGAGGGGGCGGGGTTGGGGGGCGTGTAGTAGGTGGACACGACGCTTCTTTCGTCGGCGAAGCGGGGCTTATTCCTTGACGCCCGAGGCGTAGAACGCGGCGGCGTCGGCGGTCAGCTTCTTCAGGTCGTCCAGGCGGAGGTACATCATGTGGCCGGCGCGGTACCGCTCGATGGTGACGTTCTTGCGGAGGGACTTGTCCAGGCCCAGGTGGCTGACGGTGTAGTCCGCGGCAAAGAAGGGGGTCGCCAGGTCGTAGTAGCCGCAGCAGACCAGCAGCCGCAGGTGGGGGTTGGTGGTCATGGCCCGGCGGAGGGTTTCGGCGGTCTCGGTGTAGCGGTTGGTGGAGCCGTGGTTCCAGGGCTGGACCTTGCCTGTCAGGATCTCGTAGTTGAGGTCGGTGTCGTAGCGGAGGGTGGTGCGGACGTGCTGGTTGAGGGCCCCGGTGTACTGGGTCTGGATCGCGGCGTAGCTGGGGTCGTACTCGTAGGTGTCGTTGACACCGTCCTTGTCGATGCCCTTGTAGCGGCTGTCGAAGCGGCCGACGGTGCGGCCCTGGGCGCGGAGCAGCTCCTTGGTGAACTGGCCGATGCGGATGCGGAGGTTGCTGCGCTTGATGAAGTCCTCGGAGAGGCCGGTCAGCTCGGAGAGGCGCTTGGCGATCGCCGCGTGCTCCTTCTCCGGCAGCGTGTCGCCTTTGGCCAGGGCGACGAGGTAGTCGGTCGCGGCGAACTTCTCGGCCTCGGCCACGGCCTTCTCGAGGTCCGCGGCGAGGGGGCCCTTGAGCATCTTGTGGTGCCAGGCGGTGGCGGTGTAGGTGGGGAGGAAAAGCCAGTAAGGCGTGTCGTTGCCGTTGTCGAAGGCGATGGTCTGGAAGTGCAGGACGGGGGAGACCAGGACGATGCCGTTCACCGCCATGCCCAGCGAGTCCTGGAGGTAGCCGGAGAGGCCCGCGGCACGGGTGGTGCCGTAGCTCTCGCCCACCAGGTACTTGGGGCTCTGCCAGCGGTGTTCGCGGACGCAGTAGAGGCGGATGAACTCGCCCACGGCCTGGATGTCCTCGGTCACGCCGTGGAACTGCTTGGGGTCCTCACCCTCGGCGGCGCGGCTGAAGCCGGTGGAGACAGGGTCGATGAAAACGAGGTCGGTGAAGCCGAGCCAGGAGTACTCGTTGTCGATGACCTTGCTGGGCGGGGGCAGCGGCTCGCCGTCGGTCCCGTAGGCGACACGCCGGGGGCCCAGGGCGCCCATGTGCAGCCAGACCGAGGACGAGCCGGGGCCGCCGTTGAAGGCGAAGGTGATGGGCCGCGCGGCGAGGTTGGGCTCGTCCACCCGGGTGTAGGCGATGAAGAAGACCTCGGCCTTGACGTCGCCCTTGTCGTTCTTGAGGGGGAGCTTGCCTGCGGTGGCGCGGTACCGGAGGTCGGCGCCGCCGATCGAGACCGAATGCTCGGTCACGATCGGGGCGGGCCATTCCTTCTTCTTGTCGTCCTTGCCGCCCTTGTCGTCGTGATGGTCATGGGCGACGGCGGGGACGGCCAGGAGCAGCGTTGCCGCGAGCGCGGTAAGAAACTTCCACATGCGCGCCATGGTACCGCAAAGCGCGCGGCGCGGCTGACCCGCCGCGGGCGGGGAGCGGGAACATCGGCTGCGTGCGACCGGACCTCCGTGGGGACGCGTGAAAACTCACCTTCCGTGGTGAACGTGGGTCACAGGCTGGCCAGGATCAGGCGGTCGGGGCGGCTGCGGTAGCGAGAGGGGCCCGGCAGGAACGCCGCGAGACGCTGGAGCAGGGCCATGGCGAGGAAGAAGAGCACCACGGTCTTGAGCGTGATGATCTCGCCGGCGAAGGTCCAGCCCGCGAAGGCGTAGACGGCGATGAACAGGTAGGCGAGGACCTGAAAAACCCAGAGGGCCAGGGCCGCCGACCTGCCGAGCGTGCTGTGTTTCATGGGCGCACGGTACTGGTGGGCCGGGCCCGCGGCGGGCTGCGGACAGGTTGGGCACCGGGTGTACACAGGGTTGTACACTAGTTCTCCACAGGGAACACCAGCGAGAGGCGCAGGCGCCGGTAGACATCGATCCAGCGGCCATCGGTGGCGATGTGCATCTCGCGCGCGACATCGCGGAGCTCTTCGATGGTGAGCTGCTCGAGGAGCTGTGCCGCGGCATCGCGGAGGTCCTGGGGCTTCTCGGTCGCGGGGAGTGGGGCCGCGAGCTGCAGGGCAACCTCATGGAAGCGTTCTTCAGGAATGACACTGAGGATGAGGCCGGGAGTCAGCGGGGGGAGCGTCGACTCGGGCGGCGGCTCAACATCGTCGGCGGTGAAGGGTTCCCAGCGGTCGGGGGGCATGGCTCAGAGTCCGGTGTTTGGACGAGCCTAGGGCCCACGCCGACGGACCCCCGCAAACAGGCGGTAAGAAGTGCCGTAGAAAGCGCTTACGAGCGGGCTGAGAGGGTCACGGTGTGGGCCGTGATGGTGACGGTCACCGGGGCCCACGTGAAGGTGCGCGGGTCGGTGACCCGGTCGCGGATCGCGGCCGCCGCGGCGGAGAGCACGCGGCTGGAGAGGCGGTCCATCCGCCAGCCTTCGGCGAGGGTCTGGGCCGACTGGCGGAGGAGCTCGCCCAGCACGATGGCGGGCACGCGCCGGAGGCGCGGGCGCGGCCAGCTCAGGGTGTGAGGGTCGGGCTGGGCACCGGCCTGGTGGAGGCGGTAGGCGAGGGCGTGGATGACATCGGCGGACTGGGCCAGGAGCTCGGAGGTGGTCGCGGCGTGCTCGGCGACGGTGGGCGAGAGGCGGCGGAGGTGCGGGAGGACGTTGGCACGCAGGTCGTTGCGGAGGCGGGAGGTGTCGGCGTTGGTGGCGTCGGTCTGCCACGGGTGGTTGGCGAGGGTGCAGAGTCGCTCGGCGTCGGCGCGGGTGGTGTGGAGCATGGGGCGGATGAGGGTGTGGTGGCCCAGTACGCGGCGGGGGCGGATAGGGGCGAGGCCGGCGGGGCCGGTGCCCCGGAGTAGCCGCATGAGCATGGTCTCGAGCAGGTCGTCGGCGAGGTGGGCAGTGGCGATGAAAGGGCAGCGGTGCTGCGTCGCGAGGGCGGCGAGGGCGTGGTAGCGGAGGCCGCGGGCGGAGGCTTCGAGGTTGCCCGCGAGGGGGCGGGCGGCGACAGAGGATTCGGCGAAGGGGAGGTTGAGCCTGGCAGCGAGTCCCGCGGCGGCATCCCGGTCGGCGTGGGCGTGCTCGGCGGGGCGGAGGTCGTGGACGATGTGGGCGATGACGAGGTGGTCGCTGGCGGCGGCGAGGGTGAGGGCGAGGGCGGAGGAGTCGCACCCCCCGGAGCAGGCGATGAGGGTGCGGCGCTGCGGGTCGCGGGTGGCTTCGCCGCCGGAGAGGGCTCGCCAGGCGCGGATGATGGCCGCGGCGGCGGGGTCCCTGCGGATGGTGTCCCTGGCGTGGCCCACGGGCCGATGATACGTTGGGGGAGATTTGACAGCCCAAGGAGGGGCACCCATGAGCCAGGACGGCACCCCCACTTCCCCAACTACGACTGCAACCAATCAGACCCAGGCGGCGGTGCGCGAGTCTTCGCCGCTGGGCGGTGGGCCTGCGCCCGTCGCGGATGCGCCGGTGTGGGCGGGGGCGGCGATGGTGCTGGGGGCGGCGCTGGTGGCATGGGCGGTGCGGTGGAAGATGGGGAAGAAGAAGCAGGGCACGATCATGAAGCATGATCGTGGCACGGAGGTTGACCGCGAGCTGGTCGCGGACATGAAGGAGCTGACGGAGCGGCTCGCCGAGGAGCTGGACCGCAAGGCGGCGCGGCTGGAGAAGCTGATCGCCGCGGCGGATGAGCGGGTGCGGCGGCTGGAGGCGGGGCTGGTGCGCGAGACGCGGGTTGTTGAAGTGAAGCCCGAGGCGCGGCGGAGAGATATCGGGATTGAGACGGCGCACCGCGAGGTCTACGAGCTTGCGGATGCGGGGCTGAGTGCGCTGGAGATCGCGACGAAGCTCGGGCAGCCGACGGGGCAGGTGGAGCTGATCCTGAACCTGCGGAAGGGGACGGTGGCGCTGTAGTGGCGGGGCGTGCAGAGCGGGGACCATCGCGTGCGCTACGGCGCAGCGTGGCGGAGTCGGTGGATGCGCCGGTGGAGCTGGTACCGGTCTTCGGTCAGTTGTTCGCGGGGATGCCGTCCCTGGGCAGCTCGCCGCGGGTGGTGATGGGGCTGCTGCGGGGGGCGGGGGTCAACCAGACATCGCGGGTGCTAGACCTGGCGTGCGGGAAGGGGACCGCGGCGGTTCTTTGTGCGCGCGCGATCGGCTGCCGCGTGGAGGGGGTCGATGGGTGCGCGGCGTTCATCGAGGAGGCGCGGGCGCTGGCCGTGCGCTGGGGGGCTGAGCGGCGGGCGACGTTCGAGGTGGCGGACCTGTCGCGGTGGCGGTGCACGAAGAAGTACGACGCGGCGATGATGCTGGGGCTGTGGCCGCTGGAGGTCGCGGCGGCGTCGCTGCGCGAATGCGTGAAGCGGGGCGGGGTGTACGTGGTGGATGATGTGTACTTCGATGCGAAGCACGGGCGCGTGCCGCGGGGGTTGGAGGCCCCGCCGACGATGGATGAGGCGTGCGCGTTGGTGGAGGCGTTGGGCGACCGCGTGGAGCGGGTGTGGCGGGTGCCGGTTTCGGCGGCGCGGAGGATGAACGCGCGGCTGTACGCGCGGCTTCGGGAGAACGCGGCGCGGGTGGGGAGGGAGCGGGTCGAGCTGCGCGCGGCGTTGCGGGAGTTTCTGAGGCGGCAGCGAGAGGCGAACAGGGTGCTGGGCGGGGCGTTTCGGGCGGGGGTGTGGGTGGTGAGGAGGGGGGCGCGGTAAGACGCCTATCTCACGTACAAAAGCGAAGCCCGGGCCGGAACCCTAAGAGGAGCCGTCAAGGGACGCCGATGACGCGGCCTCAGTTGCCCGCCAAGTCAGAATTGCCCTGAGATGGCTCGGTAAAGAAGGTGTCCAGGTGGCCACACAGGTCACCCAGCGCCGCGACCTTAACGGAAATCTCGCAGTACAATCGCTCGTAGTCCAATGCGTCGACCGTGCGATGAACGTGCGCCCTAGTCTTGCGATAGGCCTTGCCTTTAATCTGATAGATACGGTGAAGCGTATCTGCGGGATCCGCGATCGACTCAGCCGCAACTGTAGTTGTGTCTATTTGGAGACGAGCTCGGATCAACTCTACGGTCAACTCCTGATGGATGTGGGGGTAGTGCCAATCTTCGACTATAAACCACGATTCTATCTCACGAACCGCGAGAATCACCTGGCAAGGAACAGCTCCGTTCGGAAGTGCGCTGCGCATCGCGGTTCGCATGGCCGTCAATCTTTGCTCCGACGGAGGCGGCGTACCTGCGCTGTACTCATCTCGCAGGCCGAGAACTAGAGAGTACCCCGCCTGCGCAAGTGTCGCGTAGTTGTCACGCACGTCGGAAACCACCGTACTGTCCGAGCCGCAATCGCATATTATTGCATAATAGCGCAGGTCGTTTCGTGAGTGCCCCTCAACGATCAGGCGCGAAGTTCCACTGCCGCGAGCCTGGACTAGATCAATGGCGATTTGGTGCTTACCAGCGACCTCGGTCAGCAAACGCTGCACAAGGAACTGCTCTGTTTGACCCTCTACAAAAACCGCCAGCTTCTTAGCCATTCGCGGGCATCGCCTCAAAGAAATCCGTTTTGAAGAAGTCGAAGTTATTCAGTCCTGTGAGCTTGAACTGCTCAAACAGGTCTGGATGGCTCCGCACAGTCACGGTTTCTACTCCTTCGGGCGTTCGGCGCAGTCCGCACCAGACCTCCAACGGTACCGCATTCATCGCGAATCGGTCGTTGGTGCTCATAATCAACTGAATGGCCTTGCGATCGGCACGGCCCATGAGCAGACGAATGAGCGACGTCGATCTCTCGTAATCGAGACCCTCGCCTATGTCATCGACAACCATGCAGCTTGGGACACTCGCCAACTCGGCATACGCAGAATGAATAATAAGTGCGAGCGACCTGAACATCCCGTCTGACATCTCCAGTTGATAGGTCTTTCCCTTGAGGTCTGCCTCCTTGACAAAAAAAGCCACGGGCTGAGAAAGGCCCGGGCTTTGGAGCTTGAGGCCAGGGTGCTCATCGAGGCCGACATCGTCGATGCGGAAACCGATTCGATTCATGTCCTCGATGACCGTTGATTTAAAATTAGGAAGTCGCTTGACGGCG
Source organism: Planctomycetota bacterium (assembly GCA_023434205.1). Classification (GTDB taxonomy): domain Bacteria; phylum Planctomycetota; class Phycisphaerae; order Phycisphaerales; family UBA1924; genus JAEYTB01. Next base: position 9,429 of record JAEYTB010000274.1, read on the forward strand.
CTGTGGTACAAACCAATAGCCTGCTCGTAATCTGAAGGGTCCGGCTCCTTGCCTAGCGATTCGTGGAACAGGCCGAACGTCTCTCGCTTGAAATCGTTGAACCGATAGTACCTCAGTGCGTCTGCCCACTCGTGGAGCGGCTCGAGGTATTCATGCTGCGACCTATCACGCTTGGCCACCGCAGCGATAGCGCCTTTTGGAATCTCGAAGTTAAGCGTTTGGACCTGCTTCGCTCGTAGCCAGCCCGACCCTGATGCGCCGCGATTGAGCATTTCCTCGCCGTCGACGCGAAAGGTCTCGCGATGTACCACGTCGAGTGAGTACTCGATTTCGTAGCGGAGATGCTTGGTCCCGTCCGCGAACTCTACCTTGAAATTCGCCTCGGGGAATCGCTTTCTGCCCGCGATCAAATGAGCGAGGCTACGGATGCTCGCCAGAATGCGGCTCTTTCCCGTCGCATTTCGTCCTACGACAAGCGTCGTCTGGCCAATGTCAACGTTCGCACGCCAAACGCGCTCAGTGCCAGCGTTCAACCACGTTTCGAGTCGGTTCAGGCGCATCGGTACATCCAGTGGGCCACAACTGTAGGCCTCGGTTTCCGGATGAGCCTCGGATGCACTAAAACTGCGCCGCTTCTGCCGTATGAGGAAAGGCAGCGGGGCCTCGCCGGGCACGCGGCGTCAGCGATCGCACACACCACCGGCAGCGCTGGCCCCGCTCCGGCGCCACGCGGTCCCACACCACGGGCGCGTGACTCCGCGGCGGGGTCATGCGGTCCTGGGCCGGGGGCGCGGGGCTGCGGCGGGGGGTCGCACGGTCCCTGCGCGGGGGGCGGGGTGTGTGGGGTGAATCCACGCGGGACCGGGGCGGAATCACGCCGCGGCGGGGCGGGGACAGGTGGGTTTGGGCCGGGGGGAGCGTGATCCGCGGGAAAATCGCGGGTGGGATTGAACTGCGCGGCCGGGGGCGCCGATGCAGGTCTCATCATGGCGAATATCCCCAAGACGATGGCGGGTCTGCTGGAGTGGGCGCCGGGGCACGCGGCCCAGTGGCTCGGGCACGCGGCGGCGCTGGGGCTGGACCCCCTCGCCGCGCAGCGGTTCGTGGACGAGGTCGAGGCCTTCGAGCTGCGCAAGGCCCAGTCGCTCGCCGCGCACCGCGCCGCGGAGAACGCGACGGCGCGGCTCAACACGCAGGAGCAGGCGGTGCGCGGGCTCGCCGGCGCGCTGGTCCGGCAGATCAAGGCCCACGCCGAGGCGGTGGGCGATCCGTCGCTGATCCTGCTGGCGCAGCTCCGCCAGGACGCGGCGCCCGGCACGCTCCCGCCGCCGCTGCCGCCGCGGGAGTTCACCTGGTCGATGGACTCGCTGGGCGCGCTCACGATCCGCTGGAAGGTGCGCCAGCCCAAGGGCGTGCAGAACGTCACGTACAACATCACCCGCTCGCTGGACGGCGGGCCCTTCGCGCCCGTCGGCTCGGTGGGCAGCGCGAAGCGCTTCACCGACACCACCCTCCCCGCGGGCACGGCCCTGGTCGCGTACATGATCGAGCCCATGCGCGGCGGCGTCCGCGGCGAGCCCAGCCGCGAGTTCATCATCCGCTTCGGCCGCGGCCGGGCGGCCGTGACGCAGGGCGGGGCTGCCGCGGCGGCGTAGGAGAGAGCTCCTCCCGCGGAGTCACGCGGACAAAGATGCCACGCACTCACGTTCGGGCTGCCGGCTGAAGGCGTGTGCACAGGGGCACGGCCCGAGGACGGGCCCGTGGCACCCGGGGGCCACCTATACTTTCAGAGACTTCTGAAAGTACCCATGACGACACTCTCCTCCACCGCCGTGAGCCCTTCCAAGCCCTCGTTCGACCCGCGCCTCGCGCCCCTGTGGGGCAAGATCGAACGCGGCGATCGGCTGACGCTGGAGGATGGGGACCTGCTCTACTCCACGCGCGACCTGTGGTCGGTGCTGGAGATGGCGGACTTTGTGCGGCGGCGGCTGCACGGGGACAACGCGTACTACAACATCAACCGGCACCTCAACTACTCGAACGTGTGCGCGCTGTCGTGCAAGTTCTGCGAGTTCTACGCGAAGCAGGGGGACGAGAAGGCGTACACGCGGGATATCGAGTACATCCGCGGGCAGGCGCGGCTCGCCGTGGAGAGCGGGGCGACGGAGATTCACTCGGTGGGCGGGCTGCACCCGTACCTGCCGTTCAGCTACTACACGGACATGGTGGCCGCGATCCGCGAGGAGGCGGCGAAGCTGGGGAGCGATCTGCACGTGAAGGCGTTCACGGCGGTGGAGATCGTTCACCTGGCGAAGATCGCGAAGGTGTACAAGCAGAGCGACCGGAGGGCGGGGATCCGGTATGTGCTGGAGAAGCTGAAGGAGGCGGGGCTGGGGTCGCTGCCGGGGGGCGG
>JAEYTB010000004.1 GCA_023434205.1 Planctomycetota bacterium
TGCAAGTCGTGCGAGTGCATCCTGTACATGGATGAGACGGCGACGCAGGCGATGGAGCCGCCCTCGGCGGCCAAGCGAGGGACGCGCAAGCAGGAGGCCCGGTCGCGCGGCGGCGACGGGCTGTAGGCGATCTCGAGCACAGTTGAACGACGAGCCCCGCTTGTGCGGGGTTTTTCTTGCGCCGGGTCTACGCGGGACGGTTCGGCGTTGGCCGCCGGAGCAGGCGGGACTGGACGACGAGCATCATGACGGCGCCGGCGACGGCGGCGGTGCCGGTGGCCCACTGGGCGGGGGTCATCTTGTCCTGGGGGAAGATGAGGCTGGAGGCGGCGGCGACGGTGATGGGCTGGAGCTGGACGATGCCGGAGGCGACGACGACGCCCAGGCGCGCGATGGAGTAGAAGTAGAAGGTGTGGCCCAGGCCGATGCCGATCACGCTGGAGGCGATGAGGAGCAGCCAGTGGTTGGTGTCGAGGACTTCCACCGCGTGCCAGCCGTGGTTCTGGCCCAGGAAGAGCATGCAGGCGACGAGGGCGGCGGCGGTGTACTGGCTGACGACGGCGAAGGCCTTGATGGGGTTGATGCCGGTCATGTGCTTGCGGACGGCGAGGGCGTAGAGGGCGTACATCACGCCGGCGGCGATGGCGAGGAGGATGCCGGTGGCCTGCCCTGAGCCAAGGCCCTTGGGGTTGAGGGCGACGGTGCTCATGGTGGCGACGAGGACGACGCCGAGGCACGCGAGGAAGGCGGGGGAGCGCAGGACGCGGCGTTCACTGGGGAACATGAGGGCGGCGCCCAGGGCGAGGAAGATGATCTGGAGGCGCATGCTGAAGGTCATGAGCCCGGGGTCGACGTAGTAGGGGGCGAGGGCGAAGCAGACCTGGGCGGCGGAGTTCCAGAAGGCGGGGACGAGGGCGGCGCGCCAGAGGTTGGGGGGGAGCGTGCCGCGGGAGAGGGAGATGAGGATGGCGGGGAGCCAGATGAGCGCGGAGATGGCGTATCGCCAGCCGTTGGCGGTCCAGGCGTCGATGGCCTGCTCGCCGATGGCGAAGTAGCGGAGGAAGATGGGGATGGTGGTCCAGCCCAGGAGGGAGAGGATGATGGCGATCACGGCGGGGCCGGTGATCGAGAGGGGCTGGTGGTGCGCGTGCGGCCCGGTGGGCGCGTCGGCGGGTGGAGTCTGGGTGGCGGTCATGGGGTGGGCACGCGGGAAGTGGAGCGGAGGAGACTCGAACTCCCAACCCCTAGCTTGCAAAGCTAGTGCTCTACCAATTGAGCTACCGCCCCGCGGGAACGAGAGGGTAGGCGGCTGGAGGCCGGGTGTGGACAACGGCGCGGCGGAGGCTCGCGGCGCGGGGTTCCCGTAGAATCGGGCCGGCTTGGAAGGGCCTTGGGAGCTTCGTGATGCTGCGAGCGAGCGTAGTTGGCGTGATTGGCGGCGTGCTGTGCGCGGGCGCGGCGATGGGTCAGGACACGGGGGCGGCACCGGAGCGGGCGACCCCCACGACCGGGTCGGCGGGGCGGGCCGAGGGGGGCACGCGTTCGACGGATGTGGTGGTCACGCTGTTCGGGACGCACGCCTTCGAGGCGGACTTCTCGGATGGGCCGGGGAGCGTGGGCGTGACCCGCGGCGGGGTGGAGGTGGGCTTTCGGCGGCCGATCGACGACCGGTCGCGGCTGAGCGTGTCCATCGGGCTGGAGGGGTCGGCGTACGACTTCTCGGGGGATTCAACGCTGGCGGGCGTGACGGGCGAGGTGTGGGACAGCACGGTGCAGGCGTCGCTCGCGGTGGTGTACAGCCGGCAGGCGACGGAGCAGTGGGCGTGGTTCTTTGGCGGGGGTGTGGACGCGTCGTTCGAGACGGACGCGGATATCGGCAAGTCGTTCACGGGCGGGCTGGTGGGCGGGGTGAACTATGCGGTGAACGAGAACCTGAAGCTGGGCGGCGGGCTGGCGGTGCGGTCGCGGCTGGAGGACTCGGGGCTGTTCCTGCCGCTGGTCAGCGTGGACTGGAAAATCAACGACCAGTGGAAACTGTCGAACAGCAACGAGCTGAACAGCACGGGCGTGGCGCTGTCGTTCGCGGCCAATGAGGAACTGACGCTGTCGCTGCACGCGGCGTATCAGGGGCGGGCGTACCGGCTGGATGATGAGGGTCCGGTGCCGGAGGGGGTGGGAAGGGACTCGCGGATCCCGGTGTGGGTGCAGGCGCGGTACGCGTTCACGCCGCGGGCGACGGCGTCTCTGGCGGCTGGCGTGCTGGCGTGGCAGGAGTACACGGTTTTGGACCAGGACGGGAACGAGCTGGACCAGCAGGAGGCGGAGTGGACGCCGTTTTTGGGGGCGAGTGTGGTGGTGGTGTTTTGAGGGGGTCGCGGTCGCGTACTCTGCAACCGATGTTCGATTCTGGTGATGACATCCTGGACTCAGTGCCGGCGCGGATGGAGGGGGAACCCATCGGGATCGTGCCGTCGACAGCGCGCCGGACAATTGAGCATGTCGGCGCCACTGCGGACCATGATCGGCGCGCCATTGCCCAGATTTTCACGCCGGCGAGCGTCGCCCGCTTCATGGCCGCGCGGGCATCTCGCATCAATGAAGAGTTCACCTTCATCGACGCAGGCGCGGGAGTCGGCATGCTAAGCGCGGCGATCTGCGAGCGCATCGCAACGATACCCAGACGGTGTCGTGTTACGGCTGAGTTGTACGAAACCGATCCGAACGTGCTCCCGTTCCTTCGGACAACGATCGCGGAGTGCCGAGAGACGCTCGCTGCCACCGGACACTGCCTGGACGCGCAGATCATTGAAGAGGACTTCGTGCTACGCCGGCCAGCGGCATCGCTGTACGCACCAGTTCCTCACACCGAGTACGCGGACTTGGTCATCATGAATCCGCCGTACGGAAAGCTCGCGAAGGATTCCCCGCAGGCACGCGCATTCGCGGAAATCGTACACGGACAGCCCAATGTCTACGCCCTGTTCATGGCGGCGGCGGTCGAGTTGTTGCGGCCGGGCGGGGAACTTGTTGCCATCACACCCCGAAGCTATTGCAACGGGCTGTATTTTCGCGAGTTCCGTCGCTGGCTGCTCTCGCGGATGAGCCTGCGGCACGTCCACTTGTTCGAGTCGCGCCGAGCAACGTTTAAGGACGCCGAGGTCTTGCAGGAGAGCATTATCACGGTGGCGGTCAAGCGGCCCGAGCAAGAGGCTGAAGTGCTGGTAAGCGTCTCGCACGGCACCGACTTGAACGAGCCCAGACTTTGGCCCCGCGCAGCGGGCACGATCATCGACGACGCGGCCGGAGAATGTGTGATCCGACTCCCCGCCGAAGCAAGCGATCTTGAAGTCATGCGCGTTGTGGCGTCATGGCCCAGCTCATTCGCCCGAGAGGGACTTCGGATATCGACAGGACCAGTCGTGATGTTTCGGGCATCAGAGTTTCTGCTCGACTCGACCGACCACCCCGACGCGGTGCCGCTCCTATCGATCCACAATGTCCGTCCGTTCGCCACCGTTTGGCCGATCGCTAAGGGAAACAAGCCCGTTGCACTGAAAGCGGTTAACGGCGCCGCCTCTCTCGTGCTCCCGGCGCGGAACTATGTACTACTCAGGCGGTTCAGCGCGAAGGAAGAACACCGCCGACTCACGGCCTCTCCGTACCTCCCGACGGACGAGGAACGACGCCGTCCGGTTGCACTCGAGAACCACATCAACTACGTCACCCACACGCAGCGGGAACTAAGCGCCGAAGAGGTGAACGGGCTCGTTGCTCTCTTCAACTCGGCCCTGCTCGACCGCTACTTCCGAATCGTCAGCGGGAACACACAGGTCAACGCAACGGAGATTCGTTCGATGCCGTTTCCCGACTTGCCGACTATCGCGCGGATCGGCAGGCGTGTTGGCGAGTTCGAAGGGGCCGAGCGGGAGTTGATCGAGACATGCGTGCTTGAGGTGCTCGGGGTGCCGCCTGATCTGCTGAGTGCCGCGTCGGGGGTTGATGCGTGAGCAAAATCGAGGATGCCGTTTCGATTCTGGTTGCCCTCGGATTACCGCGTGCGCAACAGAATGAGCGATCGGGACTCACTCTGCTCGCCCTTGCCGGGCTGAAGCCCAAGTCTCCGTGGAAGAGTGCGACGGCACCCCTCTTACGGACCGTTGACATCATGGAGTCCATGCGCGACGCGTATCGGAAGGACTACGCCCCCAACAGCCGCGAGACGATTCGTAGGCAAACGCTCCACCAGTTCGAGCAGGCGCGAATTGTTGACCGCAACCCCGACGATCCCACGCGAGCCACGAACAGCGGCAAAAACGCCTATCGCCTGACCGATGCCGCGTTAGTGGTAGTACAGGCATTCGGAAGTGGGCCTGGATTCGAAGCGGCCGTTGCCGAGTTCAAACGAAGGTTTGGTGAGCTAGAAAGCTCGTATCGGAGTTCGCGCGATCTTCACCGCGTTCCGCTTGTGCTTCCAGATGGCAAACAGGTGTCATTGTCCGCGGGAACCCACAACGTATTGCAAGCAGCGATCGTCAGGGACTTCGGCCCTCGCTTCGCGCCGGGCTCAAGAGTTCTCTACCTCGGCGACACCGCCGACAAGCACATCATCATGGAGGCTGCTGCACTCGTCGCACTCGGCGTGACGTTGACGGAGCATGACAAGCTTCCAGACGTTGTGCTCTTCGATCAAGAACGAGGCTGGGTCTTTCTTGTTGAGGCAGTTACGTCTCACGGGCCGGTATCGCCGAAGCGGCACCGCGAGCTCGAAGCCGTGTTCGGCAGGTGCATCGCGGACCGGGTGTACGTGACGGCGTTTCCGGATGTTGCGACATTTCGTCGTTACGCGGCCGATATCGCATGGGAAACAGAGGTCTGGCTCGCCGACAACCCTGACCACATGATCCACTTCAACGGCGACAAGTTCCTCGGACCGTACAAGTGATTTGAGCCGTCGATTCCGACTCTCAAGACACTCGTTCACCGCGACTTCAGCGGTTCGGGGGGGCGCTGCACTGGGGGCGGAGCTTCGCCGTACGGCGGGGCGTCAATGAGGTGGGCGCGTTGGAGGATCGGCGGGTCCTTGGGGCGGTTTTTGGGGTCTTGGCCTGGGGGGTCGGGGAGGAGGGGGGTGGCGGCGATGGAGAGGATGGTGTCGCTGCCGCGGACGGCGTAGCCGAAGGCGGCGTAGCGGCCGTCGAGGGCGCGGGTTCCTTCGCGGCTGAGGCAGACGAAGACCTGTGAGCCGTTGGTGTTGGGCTCGGTCTCGCGGGCCATGGAGATGACGCCGAAGTCGTGGGCGAGCTTGCTGGGCTCGAGGTCGATGGAGTAGCCCGGGCCGCCATCGCCGATGCCGGTGGGGTCGCCGACCTGGATGACGAAGGGCTGGCCGCTGGGGAGTCGCGGCACGATGCGGTGGAAGATGATGTCGGTGTAGAACCCGCCATCAACGAGCTGGCGGAAGTTCCACGCGGTGTTGGGGGCGTCGGCGGGGCTGAGGCGGAACTCGATCTCGCCGAGCGTGGTCTCGAAGATGATGTGCTTGTCGACGTAGGCGCGGAGGCCGGTGTAGGTGCTGGTCTCGTAGCGGACCCAGGCGATCTGGCCGTCGCGCGGGCGGAAGCTGGGCTGCTGGGTGGTGGGGTCGATGAACCAGGGCGTCTTGAGCTGCTCGCTGTAGAGCATCGCCGCGGGCGGGTTGAGCATGGGCTGGAGGACGACGGGCGGGCCGAGCTTGCGGGTGCCGATGAGGAGCTGGGCGTACTGGACCTTGGGCGCGGCAGCGGTCCAGAGGGAGGGGAAGAGGGCGGCGAGGTCGACCCCCCCCACTTCCACGGGCGCGGCGTGGGCGGGCTCGTGCTCGCCGGGGTTGAAGAGGTCGATGTGGAGGTCGCCGTCGATGACGGCGTCGGCCGGGAGCGCGACCTTCATGGGGATGGCGCGGTTGATGCCGTAGTAGGTGCGGTCGGGGGTGAGCTGCGCGAGCGCGGGCGTGCAGCAGCACAGCAGGGCCAGAACGGCGTGGCGCGTGATCATGCGTGGAGGGTACCGGTGTGGCGGTGCGGGCGTGGCGCCCGGGTGGCCGGGCTCAGTCGGGCTCGGCGTTGGCGGAAGCGTCGAGCTGCGTCCAGATGCTGGGGACGTAGTTGGGCTGGTTGTCCGCGGCTTCCTTGGTGGTGGGGAGCTGGCTCTGGATGTGGTTGCCCAGGTCGCTAAACCAGTGGACGGAGAGGTCGGCGCGGAAGTAGTTGGCGCCGATGAGGTGGTTGTAGTCGGAGCGGAGCTGCATGCCGTCGGCGATGAGGGAGGAGTAGGCGGGGTCGATGAGGTCGAGGTTGCGGGTCTTGGGGCCGTTGGGGCCGTGGCCGGCGGGGCCCTCGCCGCGGTAATGGTAGTTGGAAAGGATTTCGCCGTCGCCGTTGCCGAAGAGTTCGTCGTACTTGGAGAAGGGCTTGCTGCCGCGGTGTGAGGGGCAGTAGAAGACCTTGGGGGCGTTGGTGTAGTCGTTGGCGAAGAGGACTCCCAGCCCGTCCCATGAGCCCATGACGGAGGGGAGGCGGAGGGTGTCCATGTTCTGGGGCTGGGCGCCGGCGCGTCCGGGCCCGCCTGAGGAGAGGTAGATGCTGCCGGGGAGGAAGCCCTTGTAGTCGTTGGCGTAGGTCATGAGCCCGATGCCGATCTGCCGCTGGTTGGACTGGCAGACGACACGGCGGCCGGCTTCATGCACCTGGTTGAGCTTGGGCAGGAGCATGCCGATAAGAATGCCGATGACGAAGATGGAAACGAGCACATCGAGGAGCGTGAACCCCGCGCGCAGGGCAGTTGGCCGTGCGGACGACTGGCCGGGCTTGCGACCTGTCTTCATCGTGTTCACCCTCTGACGGGCGCTGACCCCAGCGATCAAGCCCGTAACCACCACTGCAGGGTACCCCCCCCGGCCGGTTTCAGCAAGGGTTTATTTACCCTCCACGGCGTTTGCAGGAACAGGGCCGATCCCGGGCTGGGGGGGGTATTCGGTTTTTGAGGGGGATAGGGGTGCATTGAGCCGGGCGGCTGTGTAGACTGGATTTACGGAGAATGAAGCATCCCGAGGACGGTGGGCCCGTATACGTGGTCAGACGGGTGCCACCCAGCTTCATTGGGACGACCACTACACGCTCTCGAACACACCCGTCGCTTTGGTGAGATAGGTGGGCTGGCGAATGTCTCGTGGGCCGTCAGACAGCCGCGGCAGCGGCGATCTGGACTTGATGCGCCGCGTCGCGACGAACGACGAGGGCGCTGTCGCTGAGCTGTACGACCGGTTCGGGTCTCTGGTGTTCCGGATGGCGTATCAGTCGATGCCGACGCGTGCGGAGGCGGAGGACGCGGTTCAGGAGATTTTCGTCAGGCTGTGGAAGACGGCGGGGCGGTATGACGATGGACGGTCTGCGCTGGTGACGTGGGTGATGCTGATCGCCCGGCGGCACCTGGTGGACAAGCTGAGGCGGAACCGGGCGCGGCTGAAGGCCTCGTCCCTGGACCAACCCCTGGCCCCGGTGCCCTCGGCGGCCGAGCCGGGTTCGTCGCGGATGGATACGGACGAGCGGATGAAGATTTTGATGAAACGCATCGAAACACTGCCGGAACTGCAACGCACGGTCGTCACCCGTGCGTATCTAGGGGGGCAGACGCTGCGGCAGATCGGTGAAGAGTTGAACACACCGCTGGGGACCATCAAGTCGGCATTGAGCAGGGCGCTGGTGCGGCTGCGGGAGCGGACAGGCGAGGAGTTGGCGTTATGACGTTGCAGCAACTTCTGGAGAACGCCCACCTGGATGCGCTGGGGCAGCTCGACGATCGCGAGCAGGCGGCCTTTGAGGCGGCCTTCGCGGCGGCGCCGCCCGCGGTGCAGGCGCAGATTCGGCAGGAACAGGCGCGGGTCGCGAACATGGACCAGCTACTCCCACAGGTTGAACCCCCGACGTACCTCCGCGAGCGCGTGCTGAACGCGGTGAGCGCGGCGATGCTGACCGAGTCGGCGGGGCAGGGCGAGCTGGCGATGGGGCCGTCGCGCCGCGTTCACACGGCGTGGCGGGCGGCGTCCTTCGGGCTGCTCACGGCGTGCGTGGTGCTGACGGTGGCGTTCGTGAACGTGTACACGACCAACCAGGCGATCAACACGCAGGTGGAAGGGGACGCGGCGAGCGCGGCCTTCCTGCGGACGTTCGAGCGCGTCCACATGCAGGACGTGCTGTACTCCCCGAACGCCGAGCGCGTGCTGTTCGAGGCCGCGGACGCGTCGTTCGGCGGGCGTGCGTCGCTGTGGGTGAGCCCGGACTGGGAGACGGCGCGGATGTTCACGCAGCTCCCGGCGGCGACGGGGCAGGTGTACGAGGTCGTGGTGCTGGACCAGAACGACATGCCCACGCGGACGCTGACCAGCTTCCTGGCAGACGGCACCTCGCAGGTGCTGACGCTGGCGAAGCTTGCGCCGCAGACGCGGGTGGCGCTGGTGAGCGCGGTGGCCGGGCAGCCGGGCTCGCGGACGATCCTGATGACCGCCGTGGTGTAAGGGCGGAGCGGACTCCAAGTGAAAGCCGCCCGCGCGTGAGCGCGGGCGGCTTTGTTTTTGGCGTTGGCCCTGGCTACTCGATGCGGGCGCGGGCCTTGGCGCCGGCGACCTGGGCGGCGGCGCCGGTCGCGGCGAAGGAGTTCCAGCGGGCGTCGTCGAGGGCGGCGGCGATCTGGCCGTCGGTCTCGAAGGCGGTCTTGGCGCCGACCAGGCGCTTCCAGAGGACGCACCAGAGCATGCCCGCGAGCAGGACGCCGCCGGCGAGCAGCGAGACGGCGTAGATGGTGCGGGTGTTGTCAAGGGGGTCGACGCCCGCGGCGGCGGGCTGTGAGACCTCGGTGACGGAGCCGTCGAGCCGCTGCTGGCGTGCCGCGTTGGCGTGGCTGGCGTAAGCGGCGGTGAAGGTCTCGAGGGTGAGCTGGGTGCGGTTGCTGCCCTTGCCCTTGAGGTGGACGTTGAGGGTGCCGGGGTTGATGACCTGGGTGGTCATCTCGTTCTTGATGAGGTCGGCGACGGCGCTGGGGGTGCCGAGGCTCATCATGCCGGCCTTCTTGAAGCGGTCGGAGGCGGTCTCGTGGAAGCGCGGGTCCTGGAGCAGGCCGGTGTGGAACTGGGTCCACTCGGCGAGCTCGGCGGGGTTGAGGACGCGGCCGCGGCCGTCGGCCTTGAGCTGGCTGGTGGCGAGGTAGGTGGCCGGGGCGAGCTCGCGCGAGGCGGCCCAGGCGAAACCGGCCAGCAGCGAGAAGACGCAGACGGCGCAGAGGAGCATGACCATGGCGCGGCCGCCGGCCTGTCGGCGGAGCGCGGAGCGCTCGGCAAGGATGACGCGGTCGCGGATGGCGGCGAGCTCCTGGCGCTGGGCCATGATGGCCTCGCACTGCTCGATGCGCTTTTTGAGGGCCTCGCTGGCGGCGGCGAGCTTCTTGGAGCGGTCGCGGATGAGCTCGTGCGCGACCTTGAGGCGCGCACGGCGGCGGAGCGTGGAGGCGTTGCTGGCGGTGACGACCTTCTTGGACTTCTGCGCGAGCGCGGCCTGGAGCGACTTGATCTCGGCGAGGGCCTTGGTGAGCGCGTCCTCGAGCTGGGTGCAGCGGGCGGCGGCCTGCGCCAGGCCGGCCTGGGCGGCCTCGAGCTTGAGGCGCATCTCCTCGCGCTCGGTGTGCTGGGCCTTGAGCTTGGCCTGGAGGCCCTCGACGGTCTGCTGGAGCTTGCCGGCGGATTCCTGGTGCTGGGCGAGGGCGGAGGTGACCCGGGCCGTTTCCTCCCGCTCGCGGGCGAGGTGGGCGTCGAACTCGGCGGCGCGCTTCTGGAGCTCGGTGAGCTTGGCGACGGTGGTCTTGGACTGCTCCGCGGCGGCGGCGAGGGCCTTGGCCTGCTCGGCAAGCTGCTGCTTGAGGGCGTTCTGCTGGTCGCCGGACTTGTTGGCGGCGAGCACGACCTGCTGCGCGGCCTCCTTCGCGGCTGCGGCGTGCTTGTCGGCGGCCTCGCGGGCCTGGGCGAGGTCGCGGCCGAGGGTCTCGACCTGCTGCTGGAGGTCGCGGCTCTGGGCCTCCTGCGCGGCGAGCTTGTCGCGCTGGGCGGCGAGGTCGGCGCGGAGGGTCTCGATCTCGGACGCGGTGTCGGCGCGGGACTGGCGCTCGCTCTCGAGCGTCGCGCGGGCCTGCTCGAGGGAGCGGGCCTGGGCCTCAAGCTCGGTGGTGAGCTTCTCGACGGCCTGGGATTCTTCGGCGAGCTTGCGGGCCTGGTCCTCGAGCGACCTGGACCGGGCGGCGGTCTCCTCGTCGAGCCGGCCCTTGGAGGATTCGAGCGAAGCGCGGTTCTCGTCGAGCTGCTTCGCGGCGGCCTCGAGCTCGGCCTCGCGGACGGAGAGGCGGGCGAGGTTCTCGTCGAGGGACTTCTGCCGCTGTTCGTGCTCGGCGGCGGCGCGCTGGAGCTCGGCGGCCTGCTGGGCGAGGGCGGCTTCCTTGGCCTTGACCTCGTCCTCGTGCTGGCGGATGCGGGACTGGAGCCGCTGGCGCTGCGAGTAGAGGGCCTTGAGGGATTCGAGGCCGGATTCAAACTCGGCGAGGACGTCGAGCACGTCGTCGTCGGGCTTGGTCGGAGGGACGATATTTTCCTGGTCCTGCATGGATCCCTCGGTTTGGGTCTGGTCGGGCCTTGGTGAAGGGGGCATGACTGGCTCCAAGGGCTCGGCGGTCCGTGAAGTGCGCACGAGGGCCTTAGGGCGGGTATCGGCCGTCAAGGGGCGGGGCTGAAGGTGGACCGGAGAAGATGAGGGAACGCGGGCGGGATGGGGCGTCACAAGCCCCGTAGAATCACGAGCAGGAGGCGGTTATGCCCTATTACACGAAGCTCGGCCAGGTCCCGCAGAAGCGGCACGTTCAGTTCAGGCGGCCCGACGGGGCGCTTTATTCGGAAGAGGTGTTCGGGACGGAAGGGTTCGTGGGCCCGACCACGACGATGTACCACATCCACCCCCCGACGCAGGTGAGCGGGTGGAAGTCGCTTTATCAGACCAAGCCGGAGTACGTGGAGACGGACGTGATGCGGATGCGTCACGTCAAGAGTGCGCCGCTGAAGCCAAGGGGCGACACGGTGACGGGGCGGGTGGTGCTGTTCGGCAACAGCGACTGCGAGATGGCGGTGTGCAACCCGGCCGAGCAGATGGGGTACCACTTCAAGAACGGGCAGGGGGACGAGTGCTTCTTCGTCCACTTCGGCTCGGGCACCGTGTACACGATGATGGGCACGCTGAAGTTCGGGCCCAAGGACTATGTGGTGATCCCCAAGGGGGTGATCTACCAGTTCGTATGGGACAAGCGAGAGAGCGCGAAGGAGGGCGAGCCGCCGGTAGAGGCGATGCCCTACGGCAAGTTCCTGCTGATCGAGACGTGCAACGGGAGCCACATCGGGCCGCCGCCGCGGTATGTGAGCAAGCAGACGAGCCAGTTCCTGGAGCACTCGCCGTACTGCGAGCGGGACCTGCGGCTGCCGGAGCTTCCGCTGACGTTCGACGAGCGGGGCGACTTTGAGGTGAGGATCAAGGCGCGGGACAGCGTTCACTCGTACACGTACCACTACCACCCGCTGGACCTGGTGGGGTGGGACGGGTGCTACTACCCGTTCATCTTCAATATCGACGACTTTGCGCCGATCACGGGGAAGCTGCACATGCCCCCGCCGATCCACCAGACGTTCGAGGCGCACAACTTTGTGATCTGCTCGTTCTGCCCGCGGATGCTGGACTGGCACCCCAACGCGATCAAGGTGCCGTACAACCACAGCAACCTGGACAGCGATGAGGTGCTGTACTACGTGGAGGGGAACTTCGGCTCCAGGAAGGGGATCGAGGTGGGGAGCCTGACGGCACATCCGCAGGGGATCCCGCACGGGCCGCACCCGGGGACGATCGAGGCGAGCCTGGACGCGAAGTACACGGGCGAGCTGGCGGTGATGTGCGACACGTTCCGGCCGCTGTTCCCGACGAAGGCGGCGCTGGAGCTGGACGACCCGAACTACACCAAGAGCTGGGAGGGCGAGCACTTCCCGGGGATCAAGGCGGGGCGGATCAGCACGAACGCCGTGGGCGCGATGCACAACGCGGACGGGACGCACGTCAACGGGCATGCGAACGGCGTTCCGGTGAACGGGAAGGTCGCGGACGTGTGGGCGCCGTGATGATTGGGGCGGTCGGTTGAGGGGTGGTGCGAAAACCCGTACCATCCGCCGCAATGACGAGCGCCCGTGGGCGATCAGTACGAGGTTTGTGGCTGCTGCTGACCGCCGGCACGTGCGTGGGGCTGGCGGGCGCTGCCATCGCGCAGGAGCGTCCTGCCGCGGTTGATGTGGGCGCGATCGACGGGCGCGGGTTCGCGGGCGTGCGGTACTCGCAGGCGGTGGTGGCGGGGCCGCTGTCGTTCGCGGGGACGCGGGTGTGGACGTGGTCGGATGGGCGCGTGCAGCGGTTGGTCGCCGAGGGTGACGTTCGCGCGAGCATCGCGGGGTACGAGTTCCGGGCCAAGTCGTGCGCGGCGTGGCTGGAGACGGTCGAGGTTGAAGGCCGGAAGGTGACGCAGGTCTTCGCGTACTTCGAAGATCTCGGCTCGGGCGCGGACCCCGCGGGGAGCGTCTCGCTGACGTCGTCGCGCCTGCCGGTGCGGGCGATGGTGGAGGTTGAGGGCGCGATTGGCATCACGGCGGACCTTCTGCGGGCGGAGCCGGGCGGGGATGCCGCGTTTGTTTCGCGGGCGCGGGCGGCGCTGGTGAAGTCTGTGCGGCGTGAGGCGGGGGTGGAGGAGGAGGAAGTGCCGCCGCCGCTGCCGCGGGTGACGCGGCGGGGTGCGCCCGAGCCGCGGGTTCGGGGGCCGCTGATCACGCCGGAGCAGGTGACGACGCGGCCGCTGGAGATGGCGCGGCGGCCGGAGGGTGCGGGGCCGGAGGGGCCGGGGAGAGTTGCGGCGCCGGGGCGGGT
>JAEYTB010000112.1 GCA_023434205.1 Planctomycetota bacterium
GTTCAGGAGGACCGGGTGCTGGTAGATGACTTCCTCGAGGATGTCCCACACCGCGGCGTCGCGGCGCTCGAGCATGCGCTTCGCGGACTTGATGGTGTCCGCAAGCCCGTGCTCCTTAAGCTTCCTGATGATGAACGGCTGGTAGAGCTCCAGCGCGATCTTCTTCGGCAGGCCGCACTGGTTGAGCTTGAGCTCGGGGCCGACGACGATGACCGAGCGCGCGGAGTAGTCAACGCGCTTGCCCAGCAGGTTCTCGCGGAAGCGGCCCTGCTTGCGCTTGATCATGTCGGTCAGCGAGTTGAGGGGCCGGTTGCTGCTGCCCAGCACGGGGCGGCGGCAGCGGTTGTTATCGAACAGCGCATCCACGGCCTGCTGCAGCATCCGCTTCTCGTTCCTGATGATGACCTCGGGGGCGTTGAGGTCCATCAGCTTCTTGAGGCGGTTGTTGCGGTTGATGATGCGGCGGTAGAGGTCGTTGAGGTCGGAGGTGGCGAAGTTGCCGGACTCCAGCAGCACCAGCGGGCGGAGGTCCGGCGGGATGACCGGGACCACGTCCATGACCAGCCAGGCGGGGTCGTTCTCGGAGCCCCTGATCTGCTCGATGAGCTTGAGGCGCTTGGCCAGGTCCTTGATCTTCTGCTTGGACTTGGTGTCCTTGAGCTCATCGCGGAGCTGGCGGGCGATCTCGTCGAGGTTGGTGCGCTCGATCAGCTCGCGGATGGCGTCGGCGCCCATGAAGGCCTTGAAGGCGTTGCCGTACTTGTCCACCGCGTTGCGGTAATCGTCCTCGGTGAGCATCTGCTTGAACTTGAGCTCGGTGTCGCCGGCGTCGACGACCACGTAGTCCTGGTAGTAGATGATCTTCTCGAGGTCGCTGGTCTTCATGCCCAGCAGCGTGCCCAGGCGGCTGGGCATGGACTTGAAGAACCAGATGTGGACGGTGGGGGAAGCCAGGTTGATGTGGCCCATGCGCTTGCGGCGGACGCGGCTGTGGGTCACCTTGACGCCGCAGCGGTCGCAGATGATGCCCTTGTACTTGGTGCCGCGGTACTTGCCGCAGGCGCACTCGTAGTCGCGCTCGGGCCCGAAGATGCGCTCGCAGAACAGGCCGTCCTTCTCGGGGCGGTAGGTGCGGTAGTTGATGGTCTCGGGCTTCTTCACCTCGCCGTAGGACCAGGCCCGGATGTCGTTGGGCGACGCCAGGGTGATCTTGACGGCGGAAAAGTCATTGACGCGGTCGTAAACAGTCTCAGCCATGGTCATCTCCAGGGTGGCGGGGAGTGGCGGTCCTCCCCGCGGTCCAACCCGGTTGTCTGCGTGTTCTGCGGGACGACGGACGACGGTCGGTCTGCGTGCGAGCGTTTCGGCTTACAGCAGGCTCCCGCCCTCCAGCTTCTTCTTCTCCAGCGTGATGTTCAGGCCCAGGCCCTTGAGCTCGTTGCAGAGCACGTCGAAGGCGACGGGCATGCCCGCCTCCAGCTTGTTCGTGCCCTTCACCATGCTCTCGTAGATCTTGGTGCGGCCCTCGACGTCGTCGGACTTGACCGTCAGGAGTTCCTGAAGGATGTACGCCGCGCCGTAGGCCTCCAGCGCCCACACTTCCATTTCACCGAAGCGCTGGCCGCCGGTGCGGGCCTTGCCGCCCAGGGGCTGCTGCGTGATGAGGGAGTAGGGGCCGGTGGCGCGGGCGTGGATCTTGTCGTCCACCAGGTGGTGGAGCTTCAGGATGTACATGTAGCCCACGGTCGTCTTCTGGTTGAACGGCTCGCCCGTGCGGCCGTCGAAGAGCTGGATCTTGCCGCCCTTGGGCATCTTGGCCAGTAGCTCGCGCGGGTGCGGCCAGGTGCCGGTCTTCTCGTAGTTCGCGAGCCGGTCCTCGACGCTCTTGTTGGCCTCGGCCACGGCGTCGTGCACCTGCTGCTCGGTCGCTCCGTCGAACACGGGGGTCACGGCCTGGAAGCCCAGGACCTTTGCCGCCCACCCGAGGTGGGTCTCGAGGATCTGGCCGACGTTCATGCGGCTGGGCACGCCCAGCGGGTTGAGCAGCACGTCGACGGGCGTGCCGTCCTCCATGAAGGGCATGTCCTCTTCGGGGACGATGCGGGCGATGACACCCTTGTTGCCGTGCCGGCCGGCCATCTTGTCACCGACGGACAGGGCCCGCTTGGTGGCGAGGTAGACTTTGACCATCTCGAGCACGCCGGTGGGCAGCTCGTCGCCGCGCTTCATGTGAGAGACCTTGCGGTTCTTCTCGGCGCCGATGGCGGTGATGCGGGGCCAGAACTGGCGGTAGAGCTTCTCGGCCTCGCCGCGGTTGTCCTTGCCGCCCTTGGCCCACTTGACGTCGAAGGTGCGGATCTGCTCGAGGATGACTTCGGGGATGTCCGAAGCGCCCACCTTCTGGCGGGTGTTGGGGTCGATCATGGGCGTGCCGAGCGCATCGTTGATGGCGTTGGTCATCTGCTTGAACAAGCCGATGGCCTTGGCGTCCATCTCCGCCTCGTACGCGGTGATCTCCTTCTTGAGCTGCTTCTTCTGCTCCTCGTTCATGTGGAGGCGCCGGCTGAACTTGCGGGCGCCGATGACGACGCCCTCCACGCCCGCGGGCACCTCGAGCGAGTCGTTTTTCACGTCCTCGCCCGCGCGGCCGAAGATGGCGTGCAGGAGCTTCTCTTCGGGGGTGAGCTCGGTCTTGCTCTTGGGGCTGACCTTGCCCACGAGGATGTCGCCGGGGCCCACGCGGGCGCCCAGGCGGATGACGCCGCTCTCGTCCAGGTTGCGGAGCATCTTCTCGGAGACGTTGGGGATGTCGCGGGTGAACTCCTCGCGCCCCAGCTTGGTCTCGCGGATCTCCACGTCGAAGGCGTCGATGTGGATCGACGTGAACACGTCGTCCTTCACGAGCCGCTCGTTGATGACGATGGCGTCCTCGAAGTTGTACCCGTCGAAGGTGTTGAACGCCACCAGCACGTTCTTGCCGATCGCCAGCTCGCCGAACCGCGTGCTCGCGCCGTCGGCGATGACCTGGCCCTTCTCGACCTTCTGGTTGAGCTTGACCACGGGCCGCTGGTTGAGGCAGGTGCGCTCGTTGAGCCCGACGAACTTGCGGAGCACGAACTCATCGGCGTTGTCGATGATGATCCGCTCGGAATCGACGAAGGTGACGGTGCCCGCGTTGCGGGCCCGGACCACCATGCCGCTGTTGTGCCCCACC
This sequence comes from Planctomycetota bacterium, assembly GCA_023434205.1. Classification (GTDB taxonomy): domain Bacteria; phylum Planctomycetota; class Phycisphaerae; order Phycisphaerales; family UBA1924; genus JAEYTB01. The sequence continues at coordinate 3,215 of JAEYTB010000112.1, forward strand.
GACTTCTCGATGCCGGTCGCGACGCAGGGCGGCTCGATCTTGATCAGCGGCACCGCCTGCCGCTGCATGTTGCTGCCCATCAGCGCGCGGTTGGCGTCGTCGTGCTCCAGGAACGGGATGAGCGCGGCGGAGATGCCCACGATCTGCTTGGGGCTGATGTCCAGGAAGTTGACCTCCCCGGAATCGACTTCGGCCAGCTCGCCGTTGACGCGGGCGAGGATGGCGCCCTTCTTGAGCTTGCCGCCCTCCTCCAGCGAATCGGACGGGGCCAGGATCGCCTTCATTTCCTCGTCGGCGCGGAGCTGGATGATCTTGCCGGTGGCCTTGCCGCCCGTGACCTCGCGGTACGGCGTGCGGAGGAAGCCGTACTCGTCGATGGAGGAGTAGATGCCCAGGCTGGCGATGAGGCCGATGTTGGTGCCTTCGGGCGTCTCGATGGGGCAGATGCGCCCGTAGTGGGAGATGTGAACGTCGCGGACTTCGAAGCCCGCGCGCTTGCGGTTGAGGCCGCCCGGCCCCAGGGCCGAGAGCCGCCGCTCGTGAACCAGCGACGACAGCGGGTTGGTCTGGTCCACCACCTGGCTCAGCTCGCTGCGGCCGAAGAAGAAGTCGATGGCGCTGCTGATGGACTTGGTGTTGACCAGGTCGGCGATCTTGGTCAGCTCCTCGGGGTCCTTGACGCTCATGCGCTCCTGAACGGTGCGGCGGAGCTTGAGGAAGCCCTTGCGGAGCTCTTCCACGGCGAGCTCGTCCAGCGTGCGCAGGCGGCGGTTGCCCAGGTGATCGATGTCGTCCACCATCGCGACGGGCCGGCCCGTCTTGGGGTCCTGGCGGCCGCTGCGCAGGTCGAGCAGGTACTGGATCACCCGCAGGAAGTCCTCGCTGCGGATGAACATCATGTCCTCGGGCGTGGACAGGTCGAACTTGCGGTTGATGCGGAACCGGCCCACGCGCCCGAGGCGGTAGCGGTTCTCGTCGAAGAACTTCTCGAAGAAGAGCTGCTTGGCCTTCTCCACCTGCGGCGGGTTGCCCGGGCGGAGCTTGGAGTAAATCTTGAGCAGCGCCTTCTCGTAGGTGGTGTCGCCGGTCTCGAACTGCTCGAGCTTCTCCTCCGCGATCGTGTTGAGGATCAGCACGTCGCTGGGGTTCTCGATGACCTTCACCTTCTTAAGGCTGCTCGCGGCGATCGCGCCCGCGGCCTCGCCGATCTGACGGCCCACGTGCACCAGCTCCTCGCCGGTGTTGGTGTCGATGATCGACTCGGCGGCCCAGTGCTCGGGCTTGATGTTCTCGACCTTGACCTCGCTGATCTCGTAGAAGAGGCTCAGGATCGCGTCGGTCTCGGCGACGGACTCGTCCAAGCAGCGCAGGAAGGTGGTCGCGGCCAGCTTCGTGGACTGGTCGATCCGCATCGCCAGCACGTCCTTCTTCGTCACCTCCAGCTCGATCCAGCTCCCGCGTTCGGGGATGATCCGGGTGGAGTGGAGGGGTCGGTCGGCCTCGGCCGAGACGATGGAGAAGTCCACGCCCGGGGAGCGGTGGAGCTGGCTGACGATCACCCGCTCGGCGCCGTTCACGATGAACTCGCCGCCGCCCATCATAATGGGGAACTCGCCCAGGTAGATCTGCTCCTCGGGGAGCTCGGGGCGGCCCTCGCGCTTCAGCCGCACGCCGATCCGGAAGGGCCGGCCGTACGTCAACCGGAGCTCGCGGCACTCGTCGGACGTGTACCGGGGCTCCTCCAGGGTGTAGTTGATGTACTCCAGCTTCATCGTCCCGTCGTAGCTTTCGATCGGGAAGACTTCACGGAGCAGGGCCTCCAGGCCGATGCTGTTGTCGCGTTCCTCCGGGCCCTTGGTGAGCTGGAGGAAGCGCTCGTACGCATCGGTCTGCACCTGCGTCAGGTCGCCGACCGGAAGGGCGTCGCCGCGCTTGGAAAAGTCACGAACCTTCATGTTCGACGTAGACATCACTGCCATCGCGTGCCTCTCGATGGAGAACAAGACCTCGTTTGTCTCACTGCAACCGGCAAGTCAAACGGGTCGTCTCAACTCTGAAATGTGGTGCTGGTTCAACGGCGTACCGCCTCCGCCCTAAACCGTTCGGAACCGGTGAGTATACCCGCGAGGGGTGGTGACCGCAAATCCCGCCCGTGCAAAATTCAGGCCAGCCGTCAATCCTTTTTCAGGCGGATTGGCGCGAAAGCCGCGCCAAACCCACCCCCGATTAAAGCGAAAGACCCGCCAGCGCGGCGGGTCTTCCGAGGATTCCACCTGGATGTGGGGGTGAGATCAGGCGATCTCGACCGTCGCCCCGTTCTCCTTGAGGGTCGCGGCGAGCTTGTCCGCCTCCTCCTTGGAGAGGCCGGTCTTGACGGGCTTGCCGGGGGCGTCCACGAACGCCTTGGCCTCGGCCAGGCCCAGGCCGGTCACCTCGCGGACGACCTTGATCACCTGGATCTTCTTGTCGCCAGCGGCCTTGAGGATCACGTCGAAGCTGGTCTTCTCCTCGGCCTTGGCCGCGCCGCCCGCCGCCGGGGCCGCCATCATCACGCCGCCGCCCGCCGCGGCCTCGATGCCGTAGGTGTCCTTCATGTACTTGCCGAGCTCCACGGCGTCCTTGAGGGTCAGGCCGGCGAGCTGGTCACCCAGGGTCTTGATGTTCGCGCTGAAAGTCGTGTCTGACATGGTGTGCTACTTTCTCTAACTCTCGAGCACGGGCTGGTTTGCCCGCTCTCTGACACTCACCAAGAGGGGCCGGAACATCCGGCCTTTAACCCCGTGAGGGGCCAGTTGGTGATGATGTTTCGTGGTGGGACCGGGTTCAGCCGGCCTTGGCGATCGCTTCGCCCTTCTCCAGCTTGGTTTCGATGGCCTTGATGATCCCCGCGACCTTGGACCCGGGGCCCTTGACCTGGCCAAGGATCTTCCGGCCGGGGCTGACGATGAGGGTGACGATCTCGGCGATGGCCTCGTCCTTGGTCGGGAACTTGGACAGTTCCGTGACGCCGGCCTTGCCCTTGAAGAGCGTGCCGTCGAGGACCGCACCCTTGAGCTCTAGGCCGGGCATCTTGCCCATGGCCTCGACGATCTCGCGGGCGACCTCGATCACCGACTCCCCGCCATGGGCCAGGGCGCTGGCCCCGGACATCAGCTCGCCGAGCTGGGCGAGGCTGGTGCCGTCGAAGGCCTTGCGGGCCAGGGAGTTGCGCAGGACGGTGATCTTGATCTTCTTCTTGGCAAGGGTGCCGCGGAGGCGGGTGGTGTCGACGGCCTTGAGCCCGCGGATGCTGATGAGCAGGGCGTTGCCGTAGTCCTCGCCGCCGCTGGCGATGCGGTTCTTGTAGTCCCGCATGATGATCTGCTTGACGGTCTTTGACATCGCTTACTCCTCCACCACGGCGGACACGTGCTTGACCTGAACGCCGGGCGTCATGGCCCCGCTCACGGTGATCTTCTTGATGTACTGGCCCTTGACGGTCGAGGGGCGGGCCCGCTCGATGGCGTGGATGAAGAACTCAAGGTTCGCCACCAGGCTCTCGTCGGGGAAGCTCATCTTGCCGATCACGGCGTGGATGTTCCCGGCCTTGTCGGCGCGGTACTCGACCTTGCCGGCGGAGTACTCCTTGACGGCCTCGGGGACCTGGGGCGTCACGGTGCCGGCCTTGGGGCTGGGCATCAAACCCTTGGGGCCCAGGACCTTACCGAGCTTGGAGACGACGCGCATCATGTCCGGGGACGCGACGGCGACGTCGAAGTCCATCCAGCCCTTCTCGATCTCGGCGACGAGGTCCTCGCCGCCGGCCTTCACCGCACCCGCCGCGAGGGCCAGCGGGGCGACGTCGGACTGGCAGAAGGCCACCACGCGCTTGGACTTGCCGATGCCCTTGGGAAGGCTGATGGCGCCGCGGAGGTTCTGCTCGCTCTGTGCGGTGTCGAGGTTGAGGTGCATCACGACGTTGACCGTCTGGTCGAACTTCGGAGCCTTGAACTTCTTGAGGGTGGAGACGGCCTCCGGGGGGAGGACGGCATCCTTGGGGGCGATGGCCATGTTGGCCTTGCGACGCTTGCTGATTCTGACCGGCATAGCTCGTGTATCTCCTTGAAGAGGACCCCTCCCTGACGGGCGGGTCCTACCGGTCAACCTTCGACCGTAACACCCATGGAACGGGCCGTGCCCTCGATCACACGCATGGCCGCCTCGATGCTCTGGGCATTGAGGTCGGGCATCTTCTCCTTGGCGATCTTCTCGACCTGGGCCTTGGAGATCTTGCCGATCTTGTCCTTGTTGGGGACGCCCGAGCCCTTCTCCTTGCCCGCGGCCTCAAGGATGAGGACGCTGGCCGGCGAGCTCTTCACCTCGAAGTCGAACGTGCGGTCGGAGTAGACCGTCACGATGCAGCCCACGACCTTGCCCTTGACGTTCTGGGTCGCGGCGTTGAACTTTTGGATGAACTGGCCGGGGTTCACACCCTTGGAGCCCAGAACCGGGCCCAGGGGAGGAGCCGGGGTGGCAGCGCCACCCGTGGCCATGATCTTGAATACGTTGGTGACTTCTTTCTTGGCCATTCTCGCAAACCTCCCACCGACTCCTTTACTGTCCGGCCTTCGGCGACTTGCCTGAGCCTTTCAGCGTGCTCGCCCCGGCCTGGGAACGAGCGGAGCCGGTAGTTCAACCGGTCCTGGATGTTGACCCGCTCCGCGTCAGCGCAGGGGTTCCAGAAGTGGAGGGGATAGTAGCCTTCGGCCGGCGCTGGACAAGTGCCTCAGCGCCGGGGGGAGGCGGGCCCGCCCAGCGAGCCCTCGATCGCCCCGACGACCTCGGGCGACAGCCCCGTTTTGGCCGCCCGCTGCAGGGCCGCCCGGGCCTTGGGCATGTCCCCGGCCCCCTGGTGCAGCACCACCGCCAGCAGCCAGGCGTTCCCCCCTGTTCGGCTGGCGATGCTCTGCGCTGCGGAGATCAGGCCGCCGGTCTGGCGTGCGTCCAGGGATAGGGCGGTCAGGTCCACGGGTTCACCCGCGAGCAGGGGGTCGCCGACGTAGGCCCCGGCCATGATCGCCGCGGCTTCCGGCGCGTTCTTGTTGGCCAGCAGGGCGAGCGCGAGCAGACGCACGGCGTGGAAGTCGTCCGGATACTCGGCGAGGTAGGTGCGGAGCTGGCCCACCGCCGCGTCGGGGTCCCGCCCGATGAGCGACGCGTCAAAGCTCGGGCCGTCGGTGATGGAGAGTCGGACGGCCGACTCCGGCGCCGTGCCGGCCGAAGCGGGGCGTGCCGCGGGATTCCGGGCAGTCGTGCGGACGACGTCGGCGTCTGGTTTGAGCTGCTGGTCGATGCCGCGGATTGCGGCGGTGCGGTCGGGGGCTCGCTGGCGGGCCGCGCGGTCGGGGTTGCACGCGGGGCCACAGCCGGTGACGCGGCGCGGGTCGTAGGGGCGCGGGTTCTCAAGGATGGACAGCGGGACGGGCGGCACCGCTGGGTCGTCGATGTCCCACTTGGAACGGTGGATCATGTCGATGTCGGCCCGGGCAGATTCGAAGAAGCTGCGTGGGGCGATCGGGTACTCGGGCGCGCGCATGGGGGCGTAGCGCGAACGCTCGGGCGGCGAAGGCATGCGGCGCGGCGCCATCGGACGGGGGCCGGGCAGCTTGATGTTCCGGTGGAACCGCTCGCCATAAATGCGCTTGGTCGGGAGCGCCATTTTCCCCGAGCCGCCTTTCTCATCAAACGTGCCCTTGGATGGCGGCGGCTCGGCCTGCTGCGCGAGGGAATCCGGACCACCGACCGCGGCGGCAACGCAGCAGAAAAGGGCGAGTATCCGCACAGGAGGCTCCTTCAGCACGGTTGTACCACACACGCCCCGGGCCGGTTGCGGGGATCGCGGTGCAGGTCACGGCTGGAGGGCTTCATCCAGGGCGGCGAGGACGTCGGTCTCCATGCCGCGGGCGCGGACCCGGTCAAGCATGGTCCGGGCCACGGGCTTGCGGCCCTCGGCCTGCATGAGGACGGCGACCGTGAGCCAGGCGGAGCCGGTATCCACGCGGTTGGCGTAGGTGACGGTGCGGAGCACCAGGCGGCGCAGTTCATCCGGATGGAGGCCGATGCTGGGTGCATGGATCGGCTCGTACGCCAGCGTGGGTTCCGTGCGGTACGCCTGGCGGATCGCGGCGACGCCGTCGTCGATCCGCTTCTGATCCAGGAGCGCGAGGCCCAGGAGCCTCAGAGCCTGGCCGTCGTCGGGGTTGCTGAGCAGGTGCTCGCGCAGGCCGGTCACCGCACGCTCCGGCATTCCGAACCGCAGGTTGAGCCGGGCCAGCTCGAGCGGTGTCGGCGGCGGCGGCTCAGCGGCCGCCGCGGGCGGGGCTGCGGAGGGCGCGGGCGCCGGAGCGGCGACGAGCGGGGCCGCGTTGGGGTTGCCGTACGAGTACACGTATGTGCCCGTCACCGGGTCGAACACCAGGGCCGGCGCGGGCAGCGGCATCACGCCGATCGCGGGTGAGGTTGAGTAGGTGTAGTTTGAATAGCCGTACCCACCGATGCTCAGCCCGGTGCCGATGGTGATGACGGGGTCGTAGTAGCTGATGGGGTAGCGGTAGTAGGGGTCGTAGTACGTGTGGCAGGGCTTGCGGTACCAGTGGTCGTGGTGCCGGTCGTGCCGATGGCGGCGCGGGTAGTGCCGCCACCCCCGTTCGCGATCAGGAAGGCTGAATGTCGGGAGCGGGGTCTCAAAGCTCCGCGCCGCGGCGGGCGAGGAGAGCAGGTCGATGTTCGAGCGGACGCGGCCGATGCCGGAGTGGGACGGCCGCGCGAGTGAGCCCGGTGCCGGGCCGATGCTGCCCGCGCCGACATACCCGGTGGGGCGGTTGCTCTGCCAGCCGCCCGGGGTCGAGCGGCGAGTCTGAGCCTCGGCGCTGCTCAGTGCGGCAAGCACCAACACGCCCGCGATCAAACGCCCTGGAACTGCACGAACCATGCTCTGGTCCTTTCCGACGCGGGCTCCAGCGGCGTTCGCCGCGAGCCGGGCCTCTGGGCGCCGCTGGGGCGCCACACAACTGTATAGACCCCGGGCCGGCCCTGCGGTTCCACCGCGGGCGCGGCACGCGGCAGGAAGGCCCGGGAACGCGTATCTTCACGCCATGCTCAACGTCTGCTCAGGGCCCTTTGTTGCCCGTTTGATGCTGGTACTGGCTTTGCTCGCCGCGGGCGGGTGCGGGTTCTCACGCTCGGGCGGACCGGCCCGGCTGCAATCGCTCCAGAACGCGAACGCGCTCGAGGCGTCGCTGCCGACCCGCATCTACGCGGCGAGGGACGCCGACACCGCGGACATCTACATGACCGACCTGCCCAGCAGCGTGTGGGAATCGGGGGCGGATGTCTCGGACATGAGCGGCACGCTGGTGCATGTGCGGATGTTCATCCGGCCGCGGGCCGGGCGGACGCCCATCGCCGACACGGCATCCACCGCCACCATCCGCGTGATGGTGCTGGCCAAGGGTGAGATCGGGGTCTACGGCGGCGGCGGGTTCTTCGTAAACAGCGGCAACCCCGGCAAGGAACGCTTCCGCGGCGGGGTCCGTGACGCGGCGTTGCGGCTGGTCTCTTCCACAAGCGGGTTTGTGGACCGCCTGGGCGCGTGCGCGTTCACGGGGGAGGTATCGGGCTCGCGCGACCCGGCGGCCGCGGAGGCGATTGAGCGTGCCCTGACGGCGCTGATCGCCGAGACAACGCCGATCGAGTGAGGCTCCGGCCTTGCCGGTGCGGCGGCTAGACCTGAACACCCACGCCCGACATCAACCTCTCCGCCGCCCCGCGATAGAGCGATTCGAGGATGTCCCGCGGCAGCGCCAGGCCGCGGAGGGGCGGGGCCGACATGTCGTCGTAGCGGTCGGGCGC
>JAEYTB010000090.1 GCA_023434205.1 Planctomycetota bacterium
TGGGCCCCCGCAGCCGCCACCCCCGAAAGGGGTTGCCGCGAGCCTTCCCCGATAGCTCAATGGTAGAGCGAGCGGCTGTTAACCGCTAGGTTCTAGGTTCGAGTCCTAGTCGGGGAGCTTCAAGGGCCGCGTCCAAGCGACGCGGCCCTGTTCGTTTACGCTGGGCCTGGGGACCGCACCTTCGGGAGCCCGTCGTTTCTACCCGAGAATCCCCGACTTTGCGGTACCGGGTCGGAACCGGGCGGCACTCTCCGGTTCGCCTCTCACTGCAAGGCGCCATTTCAAATTGGCGTTTCAGCCGCCTTTGGGCGGACCAGACTCTCGGCTCTCGGCCGAGAGCGGACGGATTGGTTGACAGGATGGTTGCCGATAGGATCGGATGTCGAAGTTGGTTCGCAAGTTCCCGGCAAGCCCGTCATCCGCTTCCTATCCACTTGGCTAGCTAGACTCTCGTCGTCGATGATGACCGCCAACCCCTACATCGCCGTGATTGTCTTGGTAGCTCAGCTCCTCTCTGGCGGGCTTTTGGGGCCGCGGATGCTCTGCGCTCACCGGGACGGATCAAAGAGCATCGAGTGGGCCGCGACGACCTGCTGCGGAGGTGGCCGCGCCGAAACGGCCGCGCCGGAGTCCGAGTGCGGCGGTTGCGAGGGCGGTTGCCACGAGGAGCGCAGCGGCCTGGTTCTGACCCAGCCCGATTGCGACTGCGTCGATTCGCCCTTGGCCGACGAGCCAGTGGTCCGGCCAGCCCCGCCGCAGGCCACGTCACAGGACGACCTGGTTGCCACGTTCGTGGCGGTCGTCGCGGTGCTGGTGATCGATCTCGGCCCGGCCAACCCGAGCGGTTTCACTCACCGAGGGGCCTTGCCAGAGTGTTTGGCGCCTCCGCGCGCGCATCTGGCGACAATCGTTCTTCGCTTGTAGTGCTTGCGGTTCGTCGTGCCTCCGGCCCCGAAGCGGGCGCGTGTGGCAGCGTCTCTACGCACCGGCTCCGTCCAAGACGTGAGCGCGATCCAGCACTCCTGAGCGAGAACTCCTGTGAGAAACTCCGCAATCGCGACCATCGGGTCGCTGACATTTCTGCTTGGCGGGTGCGTCAGCTACCACCCAAAGCCCCTCGACCCTCGGGCCGAGCTCGCGGCGCTGGACGCCCGCACACTCCCCGCAGGGACGCTGGTCCACCTTCGGGAGGGGGCCGCAGGACCGCCCGGCGCTCCGGTCTTCGACACGTCCGATGGACTGAGCGAGGCGGAGCTGATGGCCGTCGCGGTCATGCTCAACCCCGACCTCCAAGCGGTCCGCGCTTCGATCGGCGAGACCGAAGCGCTGCTGATCACCGCCAAGACTCTTCCCAACCCCGAGTTCGGCATTGGATTTGGCGTGGGGCTGCTGGGGACCGAGGGCTTCAAGCTCGACACCGACCTCCTCTTCGAGTTGCTCAAGCCCGGTGAGCGTGAAGCGCGAAAGGCCGTGGCCGCAGCCCGGATAGCGGTGACGCGAGCGGAGATCCTGGCGCGAGAATACGAGGTCGCCGCCGAGGTTCGGCGCCTGGCGTTCAATGTGTCGGTGGCCGAGCAGGCGCTGGTAGTTCTGGATGCCGAGTTAGCCCTTCGCCAGCAGGCGACCAGCCTCATCCGTCGCCGCCGGGACGTGGGAGAGGCCAACGACCTGGACATCTCGGCGGTCGACCTTGAGCTTGTCGAGATCCAGCGCGACCGGCGCTTGGCGCAGATCGAACTAGAGCAGGCCAGGCTCGCGCTCAACAGAGCACTCGGCCTCCCGCCGAGCACCGTCATCACACTCGAATCGTCCGGCAAACCGCTCGACGTCCCGCTTCTTGACGCGGTCCAGGCCAGCGGTCTTGACGAGCGGCTCTTCTCGAGCCGGCTGGACCTCAAGGCGCGCGAGGCGGCGTACCAGGTCTCGGAAGAGGAGCTGCGCCTCGCGACGGCGCGGCAGTTCCTGAAGCTCAAGGCCGGACCGAGCTACGAGCACGAAGGTGTTTCTGAGAACTTCGCGGGCGTGAGCGCGTCGGTCGAGATCCCCATTTTCGACCGCAACCAAGGCGAGATCGCGGAGAAGACCGCGGCCCGTGACCGGTCCCGGGCCGAGTACACCGCGGCGCTGCACCGGCTGCGTTCGGACGCCGCAGCGGCGCTGGCGCGTGTTCGGGCTATCCGAGCGGAGATCGAAACCCAGCAGCGCGAGGTCCTGCCGCTGCTGGAGCGAAGCCAGACGCTCTCGCGAGGCGCCTTCGAGGCCCGCGAACTCAACGTGCTGGACTGGATCACCGCGCAGCAGCGGGCGCTGCGGTCCCGCCGCGCGTATCTCGACACCGTGATCTCGTACCGCCGTGCACTGCTTGACCTTGAGGCGCTCAGCGGCTTCCCGGTGTGGCGGTTCGCGCCCCCACCCGAGCCCTCGACCGTCTCCTCACAGGAAAGGAATACACCATGAGCATCATCAAGCGAGCCCCGGGCGCGCTGCTCCGAGGCCTCCCAACGGTCCTCACCCTCGCCGTTCTCGCGGGCGTCGGCTACGTTGGCCACCGCACGGGGTGGAAGATCCCAGCCGCATCGGAGGTCTTCGGCGCCGGCAAGGAGCCTCGCGAGGACTGGTGTGGCGAGCACGGCGTCCCTGAGTCCAGTTGCGTCATCTGCCGCGGCCTGAAGGCGAACGCCGTCCCACCGTCGCAGCAGCGCAAGGGTGGTGCTGCGACGGGTGACGTTCCGGCTGAGCCTGAGATCGAGCAGGTCGGGACCAAGAAGCGACCGGCGGTGCAGCTGACGACGGCCGACACCGCGGCGCGGGCCGGGATTGAGGTACAGCCCGCCTCCGTCAAGCCGATGAACGAGACGGTTGAAGCCAACGCCGAAGTCTCGTTCGATCTCTCCAGGTACGCCCAAGTCGCCTCGCGCGTGCCCGGAACAGTCGCGCTCATGCGCGCCCAGCCCGGGCAGCGCGTCAAGCGCGGCGACGTACTCGCGTTGATCGACGCCGTCGAGGTCGGGCGGGCCAAGGCGGAACTCCTCCAAGCCGCCGCGCAGGTCGTCAGCAGGCAGCGGGGGCTGGACCGCATCCGCAACTCGACCGAGGCTGGATTCCGCAACCAAGCCGACCTGGTAACCGCCGAGGCCGAGCTGAAGGAGGCTTCCATCCGCCTGTTCAATGCGCGGCAATCGCTGGTCAACCTCGGGCTTCCTGTCCCCACCACGGCCGAGGGCGAGATTCCCGGGGAGCGGGATGTGCTCCACCTCGGGCTCCCCGAACCGATCCTTACGGAGCTCGACCCGTCCCGCACGTCGGGCAATCTTCTGCCGCTGCTGTCGCCGATGGATGGGGTGGTGATCGCCCGCGCTGGCGTTGCCGTTGCTGGCGAGGTTGTTGAGTCGGGCAAGCCACTGCTGGTGGTTTCCGACACATCCCGGCTCTGGGTACACGCCGAGCTGACACCGGCCCAGGCGGCGAAGGCACGTCTCGGTCAGCCGCTCGAGTTCGTGCCCGACGTCGCCGGTGCGACTCCGGTCATGGGGAAGTTGATCTGGATCAGTCCGGAGGTCAACGAGAAGACCAGGACGATCCAGGTGCGAGCCGAGGTTGACAACAGCGACGGCCACCTCTTTGCCAACTCTTTCGGCAGGGCCCGCATCACCGTGAGGTCGTCGCAATCGGCGGTCGTGGTTCCCGAATCGGCCCTTCAGAAGGACGGCGAGTCGCACCTGCTCTTCGTCAAGCTCAACGACGAGGTCTTCCAGACCCGCGAGGTCCGTATCGGCGGTCACGGCGGCGGCTGGGTTGAGATCGTTGCGGGTCTGCGGGCAGGTGAGCCCGTCGCCATCAAGGGCAGCTACGCGCTAGCGGCCCAGCTCAACCGGGCCAAGCTTGGCGCCGGCTGCACCGACGACTGAACCTGGAGATAGCCATGCTCAACTGGATCATCGACTGGTCGCTTCGGAATAGGTTCATCGTCATCGTCGCCTCGCTGCTCTTCGCGGGCCTGGGGGTCATGGCGCTCAAGGACCTCGACATCGACGCCTTCCCCGACACCACGCCGGTGCAGGTGCAGATCAACACGGTGGCCCCGTCCTTGGGGCCCGAGGAGGTCGAGCGGCAGATCTCGTTCCCGGTCGAGCAGGCGCTCGGCGGCCTCCCGCACCTCCAGAACGTGCGGAGCGTCTCGAAGTTCGGATTCTCCCAAGTCGTCGTCACCTTCGACGACAAGATGTCGATTTTCCTGGCGCGGCAGCTCGTCGCCGAGCGGCTGAACGCGGTGGAGATTCCCGAGGGAATCTCGCCGCCGCAGATGGGCCCGATTGCGACGGGCCTGGGCGAGGTGTTCCACTACGTCGTGTCGAGCGACGGCATCGACCTCACTGAGCTGCGGACGATCCACGATTGGACGGTCAAACCCGCGCTGCGGACAGTACCGGGCGTCGCGGAGGTGAACAGCTGGGGCGGCTTCGAGAAGCAATTCCAGGTCCGGATCGACCCGGACCGTCTGGTCAAGTACGACGTGGCCTTCGACGAGGTCACAGAGGCCATCCGCCGCAACAACGCCAACGTCGGCGGTGGCAACATCGCCCGGTCGGGCGGCAGCCTGCTCGTCCAGGGGCTGGGCAGAGTCGGTTCGCTAGAAGAGATCAGCAACATCCCCATCACCGCCCGCGGCGGGGTGCCCATTCGCGTTGCGGATGTTGCCGAGGTCAACACGGGCGCCGAGATCCGTCGTGGCGCGGTGAGCTACGACGGAAAAGGCGAGGCGATCCTGGGCCTGGGCTTCATGCTTATGGGAGAGAACAGCCACGACGTGACCTCGCGGTTGCGCGACAAGCTGGCGGAGATCAAACCTTTCCTTCCCGCCGGGGTCAACGTTGACATCGTGTACGACCGAACGGAACTCGTTGACCAGGTAATCGACACCGTTCGTAAGAACCTGTTCGAGGGCGGGCTGCTGGTCATCGCGGTGCTGTTCGTATTCCTGGGGAACCTGCGGGCCGGGCTCATCGTCGCCTCCGCCATCCCCCTCTCCATGCTCTTCGCGTTCGACTCGATGCTGCGGTTCGGTATCTCCGGGAGCCTCCTGAGCCTCGGCGCCATCGACTTCGGACTCGTCGTGGACAGCTCGGTCATCATGATAGAGAACACGATGCGTCACCTTTCGCACGACCAGTTGAGCCGCCGCAAGATCGACATCGTGCGGGACGCGGCGATTGAGGTCCGCAAGCCCACGATGTTCGGCGAGCTGATCATCATCATCGTTTTCCTGCCCATCCTGACCCTGGAGGGGGTCGAGGGCAAGATGTTCAAGCCCATGGCGCTGACGTTTATCTTTGCGCTCGTCGGCTCGCTGGTGCTCTCCCTCACACTGATGCCCGTGCTGGCCAGCCTGCTGCTGCCCAGGAAGGTCCAGGAGCGCGAGCCGCTGGTGGTGCGGCTGGCGCACATGCTGTACGCGCCCCTCCTCCGCCTGGCCCAGCGCTCCCGCCTCGTCGTGATCGGGCTGGCCTTGGCTCTCCTGGCGGTCACCGTCATGGGCATCCGCGGGCTAGGAGCCGAGTTCGTGCCCAAGCTCGGCGAGGGCTCCATCGTCGCCAACACCATCCGCCTCGCAGGTACAGACATCGACGAGTCGATCCGAATGAACACGGTGATGGAGAAAGAGATTCTCCGCCAGTTCCCCGACGAGGTCGAGCACGTTTGGAGCCGCATCGGCACCGCGGAGGTAGCGACCGACCCGATGGGCGTCGAGCTCACCGACATCTTCATGACCCTGCGGCCGCGGTCGCAGTGGAAGCGCGCCACCACGCGCGAGGAACTCGTTCGGGAGATGGACCACGCACTGCGGGACCTCCCGGGCCAGCGTGTCGCTTTCACGCAGCCCATCGAGATGCGGATGAACGAGATGTCGGCGGGCATCAAGGCCGATGTCGGCATCAAGCTCTACGGCGACGATCTCTCGGTGCTCACCAACAAATCGGGCGAGATCGCGGCCGTGCTCGAGGGCATCAAGGGCGCGACCGATGTCAGCGTGGAGCAGCTCACCGGTCAGCCCGTGCTGCAGGTGCGTGTCCTCCCAAATGCCATCGCTCGGTACGGAATTCCCGCCAGCGAGGTGCTGGAACTGGTCGAGTCACTCGGAACGATGGAGCTTGGAACAGTCGTCGAAGGCCAGCTCCGGTTTCCACTGGTCGCGAGGCTCCCCGACCGACTGCGCTCCAGCCCAGAAGCCATCGGATCGATCCTCATCACGGCTCCGAACGGCGAGCGCGTGCCGCTTTCCAAGTTGGCGTCCATCGAAGAGACAGAAGGGCCCTCGACCATCACCCGCGAGTGGGGGCAGCGGCGATCCACGATACAAGCCAACGTCCGCGGCCGCGACATCGGGTCATTCGTGGCAGAGGCGCAGGCTGCCATCGCGTCGGAGGTGGAGCTCCCGCCCGGACGCTACCGGCTGGAATGGGGCGGGCAGTTCGAGAACCTTCAGCGGGCCCAGACGCGCTTGGCGATCGTCGTGCCGGTGGCACTGCTGCTGATATTCCTGCTGCTGTATCTGTCGTTCAAGTCAACCCGCCTGGCCCTGCTCGTCTACACGGGTGTTCCCTTCGCGGTCGTCGGTGGTGTGGCCTTCCTCTGGGCACGCGGGCTTCCGTTCTCGATCTCGGCCGGCGTCGGTTTCATTGCCCTTTCGGGCGTGGCCGTCCTAAACGGCCTGGTCATGGTGACCTTCATCCGTCAGCTGCGCCGCCGCGGCTTGGCGCTGCAGCAGGCCATTTTCGACGGGTGCATGGTCCGCCTCCGGCCAGTGCTGATGACCGCGACGGTTGCGGCCTTGGGCTTCATCCCGATGGCCTTGGCAACCGGTGTCGGCGCCGAGGTACAGCGACCGCTCGCGACCGTCGTCATCGGGGGCGTCATCAGCAGCACCATCCTCACCCTCTTCGTGCTACCGATCCTGTACCCCTGGTTCGAGCCTAAGGGTGACGCGGAGGTAGTGGATCACGAGGAGCAGGGCGCAGGCCCGGCAAACGACCCCACGCGAGCAGGTCCCAGTACCGCCACGGAATCACAGAACGGTCTCGTCGCCGCACCGCCTGCCAAGCCGGCGACCGTCTGAAGTTGTGTCAATAGGAGCGTCCAATGAAGTGCATGTCCATCATCCCCGTCGTCCTTCTGTCTGTCTGCGTTCTTGGTGCGAGCGGGTGCGACAAGAAGAAGGAAACAGCCGCCAAGGGCACGCCAACTCCAACTCAGACCGCTTCCGAAGCGGACTGGTGCGCCGAGCACGGCGTCCCAGAGTCGATCTGCACGCGTTGCAACTCCAAGCTGATCGCCGAGTTCAAGCAGAAGGGTGATTGGTGCAAGGAACACAACCTGCCCGAGTCCCAGTGCATCGAATGCAACCCGGACCTCAAGGAGAAGTTCGAGGCGATGAAGTCCAAGACCGGCAAGTAGCGACCGCGCGTGCCGAGCGGAGAAAGATCATGAAGCACAACTCTGGGATTGAACGTGTCGTCGTCGTCTTTCTCTCGGCTGTGCTGGGAGGCTGCGCCTGCCGTGGAACGGACCTCATCGCGACAGGACGGTTGACAGCCGAGCCGCTGACCGATCGCGCACTGCGCGAGCCTCCCGCCGTTTGCGACGACGAAGGGGACCTCACGGTGTCGGGCCGTCTGGCCTCAGGCGCAAGGTCCGCGCCGGGCAGCTACATCGATATCACGGTCGTCGATCCATCGGGCGCCGTGATCACCGATGCCCGCCTCATCTACATGGGCACGCCGGTTTCAACCGGCAAGGGCGCCTTGTTCGTGGACGGCAGCTACCGACGTGGTGGAACCCGGCACAGCCACTACGACATCTATTCGGCACGGTTCCACGGGCTGCCGCCCGAGGGTTCGGTGGTCAGGATTATCCATCAGGCCGAGCCCTCTGGGATCGCCGTTCCAGCGAAGCCCGCTACTCCAGAGTGAGGGACAAGCCACCATGACCATTTGCAAGAGAGAGATCGCCAAGTTCCTTTGCGGATGCGAGGCGTTCCACGGGCTGCTGTGGTTCAGCGGCACCAACTGGGCATTGTTCGGCGTGACTGCGCGTCCAACGTGGCACGCGGTTTCGTCCTGCATCAACGGGCTCATCGCCGCGGCCCTGAACGTCTATGCATGGCGAGCACCGCGCCCGGGAGGAAGGCCTTGACGTGCGATGATCGTTGCCGCCCGAAGGACCTCACTCATGCCAGCAGGGCCTACCGCCGCGCGCTGGTGATCGTCATTGTGCTCAACCTCGCGATGGGCGTGGCCGAGTTGCTCGGCGGGTTATTCGGAAAATCCCAGGCTCTCAAGGCAGATGCCCTCGACTTCCTCGGCGACGGGACCATTACGCTGATGGCGTTGATCGCGATCTCACACGGAGCGCGCTGGCGTGCCCGCGCCGCGCTGCTCCAGGGCCTGTTCCTCACCCTGCTGGGCGTGGGCGTCATCGTCGCCGCGGTGTACCGGGTCATCGAGCGGCGGCTCCCCGATTCGGAAGTGATGACCTGGCTCGGCGCCGCGGCGCTTGCGATCAATGTGGCGTCCGCCCTCGTCCTTATTCCGCACCGTGAAGGAGACGCGAGCGTACGGGCAGTCTGGCTTTTCAGCCGCAACGACGCCCTCGGCAACGTCGCGGTGCTCATCGCCGCCGGGCTCGTGTTCTGGACCGGTACCGCGTGGCCCGATCTGGTCGCTGCCGGGCTCATTGGTGGGCTCTTCCTACATTCTGCCATCGCCATCATTCGCAGAGCTCGTCGTGAGCTACATTCCTTGAGCAGTTTGCCGTAGCCATCCCGCCACCGGTTCGTGAAGGTTTGTGGGCCGAAGCCCGGAGTGCCTGGTTTGGCGTTTGCCGTGTGATGATCGATCCCGCCTCAGGTTGAAGGGCTGCTGTAGCCGCCGCTCAACGAGCCGCGCCAATCTTGACCATTCACGTCGGCGCGCGACAAACCCGGTTGGTTAGCAGAGGGGTATGAGCGAGGGCGACGACCCCTCGCCGCATGCCACAACCGCGAACGCAGAACATCCCGACGATCCCGGGCGGGGTTGCCCCGCGCTTGCCGGCCCGCGCCATTGAGTTGCTGGCCGCCGCGACGGCGCGGCTGATCGACGCCAACGCTCATGACCTGGGGTCCAGCATCGAACATGCTGGTAACGACCGGGCGGGACTTGAACTCCCGGATCATGCCGCCCTCAGTGTGCCTACGGGTGAACGCCACCGTCCCGAACCGGAGAGCCCGGAGCGATGCGACCCGAAGGAGTCTGAAGGACAATGAAAACCGCGGCACCGCCAACTATCCAGCAACAAATCGACGAACTCCGCGACATGTCCGTGGCCCGGCTCCGCGAGCGCTACGCCGAGGCGTTCGGGGAGTCCACGACCTCCGGGAATCGCCAGTGGCTCTTCCGCCGGGTGGCCTGGCGAATCCAATCGCTCTCGGAGGGGGACCTGTCCGAGCGGGCACGCCGCCGTGCGGCCGAGCTGGCCCGAGACGTTGACGTTCGGGTGCGTCCCCCCGTTGCGGGACCCGAGCCGCTACCCGGCCCGCGGCTCGTGACAGTGACGGGCCAACTCGCTACCTCGGGCGGCGATCGTTTGCCCGCGCCTGGCACCGTGCTGCGCCGGGCGTTCAAGGGGACTGAGCACGAGGTTACCGTGCTCGCGCAGGGGTTTGAGTACCAGGGCAAGATGTATCGATCCCTCTCGGCCGTCGCGACCGCAATCACGGGGTCCCACTGGAATGGCTTCCTGTTCTTCGGGCTCACGAAGAAGGGGAGCGCATGAGCACCACCACGAAGCAACCCGCGCGCACCCGCGGTGAGGCAATCCGGCCGGGGTCCGAGACGGGCCCCCGAAGCGTGCGTTGCGCCATCTACACCCGCAAGAGCACCGAGGAGGGTCTCAATCAGGAGTTCAACAGTCTCGACGCCCAGCGTGAGAGTTCCGTCGCGTACATCGCCAGTCAGAAGAACGAGGGATGGACGTGTGTCCGTGAGCGGTACGACGACGGCGGTTTCACCGGCGGCAACATAGACCGGCCGGCGCTGAAGCGGTTGATGGACGACATCGAGGCGGGCAAGGTCGATTGCGTGGTAGTCTACAAGGTCGACCGATTGAGTCGCTCGCTCATGGATTTCGCACGGCTCATGGAGCTGTTCGACCGCAAGGGCGTGTCCTTCGTCTCAGTCACGCAGCAGTTCAACACCACTCATTCGATGGGGCGGCTGACGCTCAACATCCTGCTGTCGTTCGCGCAGTTCGAGCGAGAGATCATCTCCGAGCGCACCCGGGACAAGATCGCCTCCGCACGCCGGATGGGCAAGTACCAGCACGGCAAGCCCATCCTGGGGTACGACTTCGTGTCCGCGCCGGCCCCCTACACGGGCCGGCGGTTGGTGGTGAACACGGCTGAGGCGGAACGAGTCCGTCGCATCTTCGAGCTGTACCTTGAGGTCGAGAGCATCCTGCGAGTCGCCGACGAGTGCAACGCCCGTGGTTGGACCACCAAGTCGTGGACGACTACCTCAGGGCGTGTCGTCGGAAACCGCCCCTTCGACAAGTCCGTAATCTCGCGGCTGCTGCGCAACCCGCTCTACCTTGGGAAGGTTCCGCACAACGGCGCGGTGTACGACGGGGAGCACGAGGCCATCGTCGGTGAGGACACGTTCCGCCGTGTCCAGGCGCAGCTGAAGGTCGCAGGGCAACGGGGTGGCGCGAGCGCCAAGAACCCGACGGGCGCACTGCTCGGTGGGCTGGTCCGGTGCAAAGGGTGCGGGTGCGCGATGTCGCCGAGCAGCGCGACGAAGAAGAAGGCAGATGGCACGCGCACCCGGTATCGGTACTACGTGTGCACGAACGCCGCGAAGCGCGGACGGCATCGCTGCGCCGCGCCGTCCTTGCCCGGGCCCGCCCTCGAGGCGTTCGTGGCGGAGCAGGTCAAGAGCGTCCTCGCGAACTCTCCATCCGCACGCGTGATCGTCGACCGGGCAGTCGAGTTGCTCCGCGATGCCGCCGCGGCCCGTGTCGCCGAGCACGCGCGCCTGGAGGCGACGGTGCAGCGCCTGGCGGGAGAGGAGCAGACGTCCGCCACGGCGCGAGACTTGGAGCGCGCCAAGCGAACGCTTGCTGCACTGTCTCGGCAGATCGCGGCCGACAGGACCCGGCTCATCGACGAGGACGAGGTCGCGGGGGCCGTCGAGTGCTTCGACGGAGTCTGGTCCGCTATGACGCAGGCCGAGCGGAGCGAGTTCATGCACGTCACGCTGGCCTCCGTTGAGTATGACGGCCACACCCATAACGTCTCGGTGACCTTCAACCCCGAGATTGGGCCAGAGGAGACACTGCCATGACTGACTCGCGTCCTCCGAGCGAGCGAGTGCCGTCGCTGACGACGACCGCACGCTTCGTGGTCGGCGGCAAGGTGTCCCGCGCCGCCGGCGCCGCGCCCGCCGCCGGTCGAGTTGCTCGGGTCTCCCGCCTCATGGCGCTGGCGATTCGGTTCGACGGGCTGGTTCGGCACGGCGCTGTGACCACGCAGGCGGAGTTGGCGGCGGTCGGCCACGTGACGCGGGCGCGCGTGACGCAGATCATGAACCTGCTGTACCTGGCCCCAGACCTTCAGGAGGCGATCCTCTTTCTCCCGCTGATCACGGAGGGCAGAGATCCGCTGACCGAGCACGAGCTACGGCCCATCGCTGCCGAAGTGGAGTGGAGCCGCCAGCGACGCCTATGGCAGCGTACTTATCAGACCCAACCCAGCGAAACACCCGTATCCGCGGCCACTCCCAGGTGAAGACACGCCTCCCCCCGGTCGATGCCAATAACAGCGACCGGAGACCAGCGCGGGCGTGTATCCCGATCGGCGGTCGTCGAGGCCGACCGCATGGGACACACACGACTTGGCTATCTCCCTCGATCGCGCAAGTGGAAAGAGGTGATCGGCCTCATCGCGGCCGGTGCCGGCGCTGACCAGATCGCCAACGCGATCATCCGCGCCGCCGAAACCGGCCTCATGGCCGCTGCCCATCACACCGGGCTCGTCGAGGCGTTCTGGTCGCTGACGCAACTCACCCAGGCGGCCCGAGAGCAGGACTTCGCCGCCGGGCTGCGTGCGCGGGGATTCAACGTCCCGGACAATCCCAGCCTTCCGGCGATCCTGAGCGCGGTCTCGCAGAACATCGACAAAGCGATGCCCAACAACAAGGGCCGGACGGACCTGGGGGAGATGGCGCAGAGCGCCGCGATCGAAGTCACCAATCAACTGGTGACGGGAAAGGCCTCTTCGCTCTTCGGTGCCACCGCGCAAGACGTGCAGCGGGCCTTTCGTGATCTGGGCACCGAGAAGAACTTCGGCGACCTCGGAAAGCAGTTCTTCGGGCAGCTGACCAACAAGGTGCTCCAGTTTTATGCGAGCCGTGAGTGCGCCAACCACGTCGGCGAGGGCCAGCGCTTCGCCAACTTGGCCGCCAAAGCCGCGTTCGACGACGCGATGAGCACGCATTGCCGGCAGGCGTCTGTGATCGTCCAGAAGTTCGCCGGGGAGTGGCAGTCGAAACAGCACTGGCAGAACAAGGACACGGGCGGAATCACCCGGAAGCACGCTGAGGGCTTTGCCCACCAGGCGATGAAGAAGATGGTGTCGGAGCTGAAGGAGGGGAACAAGTGACCCCTCCCGAAATGCTCTTCGCGTGCAACGAGGCCGCCTCCGCTCACCCCGGGACGGTGGCGGGTGTGGCCAAGCTCCGCACCACCGGCCACGGCAAGAACGTCCGCGTCGAACTCAATGACATCGGGCGACAGTTCAGCCAGGACATCGCGCCGGCGCTGATCGACTTGGTCGAGATTGCCGCGTTTGTGTATGTCGGTGATCAGATGAATCGTCGCGGGGCTGACGATGTGGAGACGATGGGCGCCAACTGGCGTCGCCGCATGCGGTTTGAGATACCGGTGCGCGTCCCAGCGCTGTGGAAGTCCCCCGCCGTGCACGACTCCCTGCTGGAGTTGCTGAGCTTTCTCTCAGAGGACGAGTACGAGTTCTCGTTCAGTCAGTACAAGAGCCCGCCGGCGCTGGACTCGTACCTCAACTTTGGCAAGCTCATACATCAAGCACCGCCGGAGTCAGTGGTGCTGTTCTCCGGCGGGCTCGACTCGCTGGGCGGCGTGTTGGAAGAGGTCGTGCGCGACAAGCGATCTTCGCTGCTGGTCACCCATGCCTCCGCAGGCACGATGCGCGAACGTCACCACACGCTCACGTCGATGATCACGAATGCGACCAGCAGTCCGCGCCCGCAGTTCGTCACGGTGCGGGCGAGCAAGAAGCACCGAGCCGAGAAGGAGTACACGCAGCGCGCGCGGTCATTCCTGTACGCCTCGTTCGCGGTCGCGGTGGCACGGATGGCGGACCTGAGTGCCATTCGGTTCTACGAGAACGGTGTAGTTAGTCTGAACCTCCCCATGTCTCCGCAGGTGGTTGGGTCACGCGCGACGCGCACGACGCACCCCCGCGTGCTGGCGTGCATGCGCAGGCTGTTTTCTGAGGTAACCGGCACAGCGTTTGGCGTCGAAAACCCTTTCCTCTGGAAGACCAAGGCCGACGTCGTCGCCGACATCGTGAAGGCCGGGCACGGCGCCATGATCGACTATTCGATCAGCTGCACGCACACGCGCAAGTACCGCAAGGATCAGCCCCACTGCGGGATGTGCTCGCAGTGCATCGACCGTCGTTTCGCCGTGCTGGCCGCCAACGCTGCGCAGTTTGAGCCCGACGACCGGTACCGGCACAAGCTCCTGACCGATCCGCGAGACGAGGGGGAGTCCCGGATCATGTTGGCGTCGTATCTGGAGACCGCGCAGCAGGTGGCCGCGATGGACATCACGGCCTTCTACAACCGCTACGGAGAGGCCGTGCGGGCGCTGCCCCATATCGACCTGCCCGTCGACGACGCTGCCAAGCGGATCTTCGATCTCTACAAGCGGCACGGCGAGCAGATCGTCTCCGCGATCGAGGCCGCGGGGAAGGCCCACATGGGCCAGATCATCAAGCGGTCGCTCCCGGAGAGCTGCACGCTGCGGCTGGTCCATGATCCGAATCCCAACACCGCGCCGGTGAGCGCCCCGCCAGTGGCTGGCGCTGCCGAGCCCCCGCCCCCTACCCACCAGCTTGTTCAGGAAGGGCAGGGATGGTTGCTGCGCTTCGATGGCATCGACAAGCGATTTGCCCTGAGTGTGGGCATGTTGTACGTGCGGGAGATGCTGGCTTCACCCAGCAAGCGATTCACTGTCGCCCAGCTCTACGCGATGGCCCGGCCGCACCTGAAAGACATTCCGTCGGCCAGGGCTGAAGCCAAGTTCGACGCCAAGGAGGCCCGCGCCATCTGGGTCCGCATCAACGAGCTCAACGACGAGATCGCGGCCGCGGAGAAGGACGGCAATACGACCGCGAAGCAGGTCGCCGAGAACGAGAAGGCCAAGCTGATCGCGTTTCTCCAAGAGGCCAAGTTCGCTGGTCGAATGAAGGTCGAAAGCGCAGATCAGAAGCGGCTGCGGGACCGAGTTCGGAACCGCGTCAACGACACCATCGAGATCATCAAGAAGTATCACCCCACCGCCGGCGCCCACATCGATGGCGCCATTCTCCGTGGCACCGTCATGACGTACGAGCCCTCCGACGTTCCACCCTGGGATTTCTGAGCCGCTACGCCGAATGTAGCGGCCCGCTACGCCGCGTGTAGCCCCGGACGTGCCGGAGCGGCTGCCCGGCAGGACGTCCTCCACGTTCCCTGATCCACATCTCGCACCGAGCTGCTGCCGGGCCCTGCGGGCGATGTCTGGCACGAGGAGGCATCATGCCTTCGATCGCAGCAGACCGGGCGCTGACGTGCGCCGATCGTAGCGGCTCCGCCGCTTTCCCTCCCCTCACCCTCCGGCAGATGAAGTTCCGCACCGAGCGGCTCGCCCGCCTCTACTCGCTCACCACTGATCAGGTCGCAGATCTGTGGCAGGAGTTGGCGGCCGAGATCGTGCGCGCGCTACGTCGGTTCGATCCGACGATCGCCTCGCGGACGACGTTCATGAAGGGCGTCATGAACCTCTGGTACCGGCAGAAGTGCCGGCAACTCCGCCGCGAGGCAGGAGTGCGCGATCGTCTCGTGCCTTTGCCGCCCCTTGGCACTGAAGGCATGGATTTCGCTGACCGCCACCCCGGTGGCGTGGGCGAAGTGGACGCACGCCTCGACCTCGCCGACCGGATCGCGGACCTGCCGCAGGACCTGTTCGCGCTCGCCCGCGATCTGCTCGCGGGTAAGTCGGTCCCGGAGATCGCCGCCGAGCGCGGCGTCCACCGGGGGACGGTGAATCGCTTGGTCCTGCAACTGCGCGTCCACCTGGCCGACCTTGATCCGTCCGCCAACTAGCGCGCGACAAGTGGCGGGCGCGGGCAGAGGGGTATTGGCGTGCCCCCTGCCCGCAGCCCGCGCACGGAATCGCCAGGCCCCGCCGACGAGAGCCTGCCGCTCGTCCGGTTGGGGCAGGGCGACTTCACCCGCGACCTGTGTGCCGAGAACCTCGATCCCCATCACCCCAAGAACGGAGCCACCATGCCCTTGCTCGATTCGGTGATCACGACCACGACGCCCTCGCCGCCCAAGATCCTCGTCTACGGCACCCCGGGCGTCGGCAAGACCACGTTCGCCGCCAGCGCGGGGGCGCTACTGCTCGACTGCGAGAACGGCGCCGGCGCGGTGCCCGGGCTCACGCGGACCCCGTTCCTCAAGAGCTGGCCCGAGGTGCAGGCCTGGCTCGCGGAAATCGAGGCGCAGCCACCCGAGGGGCTCGGGGCCGTGGCGATCGACACCCTCGACTGGCTCGTGCAGCGCATCGTCGAGTACGTCGTGATGGACCTGGACAAGAAGAGCAAGGGCGAGGTCACGAACACGCTCTCTTCGGCCCACGGCGGCTACTTCAAGGCCCGCGAGATCGTCAACAACATCGTCAGCCGCGACCTGCTCCCACTGCTCAACGCGATCACCGACCGGGGCATCGCCGTGATCCTGCTGGCGCACGCGGCCAACACCAAGATCACTACGCCCGAGGGGTACGACGTGCGGCTCGCCGCGCCCGACATCCCGCAGTGGATCGCCCCGACGTTCGTCGAGTGGGCCGACGCCGTGCTCTACGCCTCGCGCGAGACCACGGGCGAGCGCGTGCTCACGACCGAGGGCACCAGCAACGTCACCGCCAAGAACCGCTACGGCCTGCCGTCGAAAGTGGGCCTGTCGTGGAAGGACCTGTCGGACGCGATCCAGCAGGGGCTGGAGCGCCAGTCGGCCGGTCGCTGAACCCGATCCCCATCACCGCACCACCCATTCGCTCATAAGGAGTCCGCTCAATGGCAAGCCTGAACAACTTCGATGCCAACCAGGTCGATCCGTCCGTCGCTCTCGACCCGCTCCCCGCGGGCAAGTACATCGCGGTCGTCTCGGAGTCCGAGCTCAAGCCGACGAAGGCCGGCGGGGGCAAGTACCTGCAGCTCACGTTCCAGATCATCGAGGGCGAGCACAAGGGCCGCCTGGTGTGGGCCCGCCTCAACCTCGAGAACAAGAGCGAGATGACGGTCAAGATCGCCCGCGGCGAACTCTCCGCGGTCTGCCGTGCCGTCGGGGTGATGCAGCCGCGCGACTCGGTCGAACTGCACAACGTGCCGCTGGAAATCAATGTCGGGCTGAAGAAGCGCGACGACAACGGCGAGTTCACCAACGTCATCAAGGGCTACGCCAAGAAGGGCGGCAACGGCGCGGCGGGGACGGCCCCGCGTCCCGCCGCGGGCGCGGGCCCGGGGAGCACGCCGCCCTGGAAACGCTGACTCCATCCGGTCGGCTCCTCGAGCTCCCGTACCCGCCGAGTGTCAATCACATCTGGCGGCGCGTGGGCGCGAGAACCATCATCAGCCGCGAGGGCCGGCGCTACCGCAGGGACGTGTGCGCCGCCCTCGCGGCGATGCGAGTGGCGCGGATGAACGGGCGCTTGGCGGTGCGTGTCACGGTCTGCCCGCCCGATCATCGCCGGCGCGACATCGACAACGTGCAGAAGGCGCTGCTGGACGCGCTCGCCAAGGGCGGCGCGTACCGCGACGACTCGCAGATCGATCGGCTGGAAGTTGAACGCGGCCCGGTGACGCCGGGAGGCAAGGTGCTGGTGGAGATCACGGAGATCAATGCGTGATGCGGATTGCCACAGACCGGTTGAGATCAGCGAGCAGTGGCTATCCGCAGTCGCGCAGTGATCGCGTCTTCGTTGGGCAGTCCGCCCTCATACATTCGGCAGCCCATGCTCGGCGTCGTTGGAACAGGAAGCCCAAACAGGTCTCGTCCGTTCGCCAGCGCCGTCGGCGTTGGGTATCCGCGACGGACGTCATGCTCGGGCAGTGCTTCCTGATCGACGTACACAACTCGCGCGCCGTCCACACGAGTGGCCGCCATCTGCACGCGCCGGAGAAACTCTGGGGTGTTCGGACAGTCACCGAAACCCAGAACCTCAACTTGAATCATGGCCGCTCCCGTCTCCAGTACGTCGGGCGTCGAACGGCACGCCGAAAGCGAGGCTGCCGCGAGCGTCAGGATCAATACGGTGACTCGCATCAGGTGATTGTAGAGAGCGGCGTTCACGAAGTGGGAGTCCCCTGATGGAGCTTCGTCCCTACCAATCCGATGCCATCGCCGCGGTGTACGAGCACCTGCGGGCACGCGATGACAACCCGTGCGTGGTGATCCCCACGGGCGGCGGTAAGACGCCGGTGATCGCCACCATGTGCCGCGACGCGGTGTCTCAATGGAGCGGCCGCGTAGTCATCCTGGCCCACGTCAAGGAACTCCTCGAGCAGGCCGCCGACAAGTTGCAGGTGATTGCGCCCGATGTGCCCATGGGCATTTACTCGGCAGGTCTTAAGCGCAAGGACCTCGGCTACGCCGTCACGATCGCCGGCATCCAGAGCATCTGGAAGAAGGCGTGCGACCTGGGCCCGGTGGACCTGATCATCGTAGACGAGGCGCACATGGTCCCCGCCGAGGACGACGGGATGTACCGCCAGTTCATCGCCGACGCCAAGGTCGTCAATCCTCACGTCCGCATCATCGGGCTAACGGCCACGCCCTACCGGCTCAAGTCCGGCCCGATCTGCGCCGCCGAGAACATTCTCAACCACATTTGCTTCGAGGTCGGGGTCCGCGAGCTGATCGTGCAGGGTTTCCTGTCGCCCCTGAGGACGAAGGCGGGACTCCAGAAAATCTCCACCGACGACCTGCACGTCCGCGCCGGAGAGTTCGTCGCCAGCGAGGTCGAGGACCTCATGGACAAGGACGGCCTGGTCGAGGGCGCCTGCGCCGAACTCGTTGAGCACACGAAGGACCGCAACGCCACGCTGATGTTCGCGTCGGGCATCCGGCATGGACAGCACATCGTCGAGGTGCTGAGGTCCAAGCACGGAGTTGAGTGCGGGTTCGTCTCGGGCGAGACGCCCTCGGGAGTGCGCAGCGCGATCCTCGATCGTTTCCGCGCTGGGGCGCTCAAGTACCTGTGCAACATGAACGTGCTCACCACGGGGTTTGACGCCCCGCACATCGACTGCGTCGCGCTGGTGCGGCCGACGATGTCGCCCGGGCTGTACTACCAGATGGTGGGCCGGGGTTTCCGCCTGCACCCGGGTAAGGCCGACTGCCTCGTGCTCGACTTCGGCGGCAATGTCCTGCGGCACGGGCCCGTGGACGCCGTGCGGGTGGAGACGTTCGACCGCGGGGAGGGCGAGGCGCCGGCGAAGGAATGTCCGCAATGCCAGGCGTTGATCGCCGCCGGGTACCAGACCTGCCCGCAGTGCGGGCACCAGTTCCCGGAGCCGAGCAAGCAGAAGCACGAGGCGCAGGCCAGCACCGAGGGCATCCTCTCCGGACAGGCCACCCGCGAGGAGCACCACGTCAGCGAGACGACGTACCACGTCCACATGAAGCGGAGCGACCCATCGGCGCCGCTGACGATGCGGGTGGAGTACCGCGTCGGATTCAATCGCTACTTCCGCGAGTGGGTCTGCTTCGACCACACCGGCTACGCGCGCACCAAGGCCGAGGCGTGGTGGCGGACCCGCTCGGTCGAACCCGTCCCAGGCGGCACCGAGGAAGCCGTCGAGATGGCCAAGGCGGGCGCCCTCGCGCCCACCGTCCACATCACGGTTGAGAAGAAGGCCGGCGACCAGTTCGAGCGCGTCGTTGCGCACCGGCTCGGCGACAAGCCGTCGCGGCTGGATAGCGAGGAAGGGCTGCCCGAGGTGCCTGCCGAGCCGGTGGGCATGACGTACGGCATCCCGGATGAGGAGATCCCGTTCTGAGCGCCACCGCCGAACTCCAACTCGGTCCCGCGGCTACGGCGTACCTGAGCGCCGGGCTGTGCGTGCTTCCCGCTCTGCGTCGGGGCGACGAAAAGCGTGTCGCGCTGCCGCGCTGGTCGGGATTCCAGAAACGCCTCCCCACCCCCGCCGAACTGGCCGCGTGGATTGAGATTGGTCCGGACGCGATCTGCATCGTGTGCGGTTCGGTGTCGGGCAACCTGGAGATGATCGACTTCGACAACGGGGGCGAGGCGTTCAACGCCTGGCGCGCCGCGGTCGAGGAGATCGAGCCGGGCCTGACTGACCGCCTGTACGTCGAAACCACCCCGTCCGGGGGTCGCCACGTGGTGTACCGGTGCGAAGCGGCGGTGTGCGGCAACACCAAGCTGGCCCAGCGTCGAGTGGATGTCGAAGGGAGCGCGCCGATCCAGATCGCGGGCAAGACCCTCACGCCGCGCCAAGACGCCGGTGGCGGCTGGTTCGTGGTCGTGACCCTCATCGAGACCCGCGGCGAGGGCGGCATGTTTCTGTGCGCGCCGTCGCTTGGCTACGAGACGATCGCCGGCAACCTGGCAAGCACGCCCGTCGTCACAGCTGAGGAGCGCGAAGTTCTGCTCGGGTGCGCCTGGCGGCTCGGCGATGCCGCGCCCTCCGTCGTCGGCGAGCAGCCCGCGCCCTGCGGCCCGCGGGTCCGGCCGGGTGACGAGTTCAACGTTCGGGGCGACGCCCGGGAGATCCTGCGCCGGCACGGCTGGAAGATGGTCAAGTCGGGCGACAACGAGCACTGGCGACGGCCAGGCAAGCAGCACGGCACCAGCGCGACGCTCAAGGGAGGGGTGTTCTACGTCTTCTCCAGCAATGCGGCGCCCTTCGAGCCTAACCAGGCGTACGCGCCCTTCGCGGTCTACGCCATGCTCGAGCACGCAGGTGACTTCGCCGCCGCGGCGTCGGCGTTGCGGGCGCAGGGCTTCGGAGATCAGCCGCCGGAAGCGACGGATGTCGACCTGTCGGCGTTCTCGGCCGAGCACCATGATGGGGACGCAGAGAAGGTAGAGCGTCCGGACGACCCCGGGCCATTTCCGCCGCACCTGCTCTCCGTACCTGGACTCATCGGCGAGGTCGTGGCGCACAACGTCGCGTACGCGCCGCGGCCGCAGCCCCAGTTGGCGCTCGCGGGCGCGATCGCCCTGCAGGCCGTGCTCGCCGGCCGCAAGGTCTGCGACGAGCGCGGCAACCGCACCAACGTCTACTGCGTCGGCCTGGCCAAGAGCGGCGCAGGAAAAGATCACGCGCGCAAGCTCACCCGTGACATCCTCTTCGCCGCCGGCGCCGACGACCTAGAGGGGAACGAGGATCTCGCCAGCGACGCGGGACTGTTCACGGCTGTCGAGGCTCAGCCGGCGATCCTGTTCCAGCTCGACGAGTTCGGCCGCTTCCTCCGCACCATCGGCGACCCCAAGAAGGCCCCGCACCTGTTCAACGTACTGACCGCGTTCATGAAGTTCTACAGCTCCGCCGACACGTTCGTCCGGGGCAAGGCCTACGCGGATGCCAAACGCAACAAGGCGGTCGACCAGCCGTGTGTCGTGCTCTATGGCACGACCGTCCCCGATAGCTTCTGGGAGTCGCTCACGTCGGAGAGCCTCAGCGACGGGTTCATCGGACGTCTGCTGGTGTTCGAGAGCCCGGAGCGCCCGAGGCGGCAGCGTCGCGCCCGCGTTCCCCCGCCCGCGTCCGTGGTCGACCGCGTCCGGTGGTGGTCGGAGTACTCGCCCGGTGGCAACCTCCGCAAGGAGCACCCGGAACCGCTGGTGGTGACGGCGACGCCCGAGGCCGCCGCGCGGTTCGATGCGCTCGCCGACCACGCCGACGCGGAGATGGAAGCCAAGGGCGAGGGGATTGCGGCGGTTTGGTCGCGCGCCGAAGAGAAGGCCTGCCGCCTCGCCCTGATCTACGCCTGCTCCGCCAACCCGCAGAAACCCGTGATCGACGAGGCCGCCGCGATCTGGGCGTGCGAGATGTCGAGCTACGTCACCCGACGCCTGCTCTTCGAGGCGCATGTCCGGATCGCTGACGGGCAGTTCGACGCCCGCCAGAAGCGCGTGCTCCGGATCATCGACGAGCACGGCGGGACGCAGGGGATCAGCCACACCCAACTGCTCTGGAAGACGCGGTGGCTGAGCGTCCGCGAGCGGCAGGAGGTGATCGACAACCTGATTGCCACGGGGCAAATCAATGAAGTTCGAGTTGCAACCAAGGGAAGGAGCGCAACCCGCTATGTATCCCGAGCCTGAACGCCCTTCGATGGCTTCGCTGCATCTTTGCAGGTCTGCTCCGTTTCTCTCTAAGCGCGGGGAGGCATCGGGGAGGTATGCAAACAAGCAATCATCTTTCTCTTCACTCATCTCCCCGCGTATTCCCCGTGCGAAACCCACCTCCGCACCCCGCCACGTTCCCGCCCGCCCAACTTCATTGATGGTCAGGGTGGCAATCCCGGGTGGGAGCCTTACAGCCGGAAGCCTTACGGCGAGGGGGTCGGGGGTCGGTAGGTACTTCCCGGGCCAGGACGCGAAGAGACGCCCGCGGGAACAGCCGCGCTTGGCGACAGAGTTTGTTTCGCGCGTCCGGGCGCGGGGAGCCCCCATGGCGGGGTTGGTACGCCGTCCCGCCAGGTACGCGACGTGGGCCAACGTGGGCGAACCCGTGGCCAACGGGCGCGCCCCGTAACGGACGGGAATCGGGGCGCTGCACCGCCCCCGGACGGGCCCGTTAGCCCGAGCGATCCATCGAGCCAGCGATCCCCGGACCTGCCGCGCCGCGGCGGGCCACCACGACGCCATCGCGCCGGCGCACCGCGTCGCGCTCATGACGGAGATCGC
The DNA here is from genome assembly GCA_023434205.1 of Planctomycetota bacterium. Taxonomy (GTDB): domain Bacteria; phylum Planctomycetota; class Phycisphaerae; order Phycisphaerales; family UBA1924; genus JAEYTB01. The sequence continues at coordinate 22,276 of JAEYTB010000090.1, forward strand.
CGTGAACATCGAGATGCTTCCCATCGACGCGGTCAAGGAATACGACCGCAACCCCCGCACCATCAATGACGCCGCGATCGACGCGGTCGCCAAGTCAATCCAGGCGTTCGGGTTCAAGATCCCGATCCTGATCGACGCCGACAACATCATCATCGCCGGGCACACCCGCCTCCGCGCCGCGCGGAAGCTGGGATTGAAGGAAGTGCCGACGATCCGCGCGGACGACCTGACGCCCGACCAGGTCAAGGCGCTGCGCATCGCGGACAACAAGGTCGCGTCGCTCACGGCGTGGGACATGGAACTGCTGCCCATCGAGCTTGCCGACCTCAAGGGCGTGGATTTCGACCTGGCGGTGCTCGGCTTCAGCGCCGAGGACCTCGCGGCGATCATGGCCCCCGCCGGCAACGAGGGCCTGACCGACCCCGACGATGTGCCGGCGCCTCCCGACGCCGCGACGACGGTGCCGGGTGACATCTGGGTGCTGGGCAATCACCGTCTCATGTGTGGGGACAGCAGCAAGCCCGCGGACTTGGACCGGCTGCTTGATGGCCAGCCGATCCATCTCGTGAACACCGACCCGCCGTATAACGTCAAGGTCGAGCCGCGCTCGAACAACGCGATCGTCGCCGGCCTGAGCTCATTCGCATTGCCCGGCAAGGCCGACCAGCACGATCAGCAGAGCGCCGACCTCAACCGCTACCCGGAGAAGAGCCGCGCGACGCACAAGAAGCTCCGGGCCAAGGACCGGCCGCTGGCGAACGACTTCGTGTCCGACGACGAATTCGACCGGCTGCTCGCCGCGTGGTTCGGCAACATCACCCGCGTGCTAATCCCCGGCGGCACGTTCTACATCTGGGGCGGCTACGCCAACTGCGGGAACTACCCGCCCGTGCTCCAGCGCTGCGAGCTCTACTTCGCGCAGGCGATCATCTGGATCAAGGAGCACCCGGTCCTCACGCGCAAGGACTTCATGGGCAACCACGAGTGGTGTTTCTACGGCTGGAAAGAAGGCGCGGCACACCGCTTCTTCGGCCCGGCGAACGTGCCGGATACGTGGTCGATCAAGAAGGTGAACCCGCAGAGCATGGTCCACCTCACCGAGAAGCCCGTCGAGCTCGCACGGCGGGCCATCGAGTTCTCGTCGCGGCCCGGCGAAAACGTGCTCGACCTCTTCGGCGGCTCCGGCTCGACGCTCATCGGCGCGGAGATGACCGGGCGGCGGGCATTCCTGATGGAGCTCGACGCCCTCTACTGCGATGTCATCGTGCAGCGGTGGGAGAAGTTCGCTGGCCGCAAGGCGGAGCGCCTTCCCGCGAAGGGTGTGGCCGAAGAGAAAGCCCCGGCGAAGGCCGAGGCGTGAGGAGGGGGCACCGATGCGTTCAGACGCTGGGGCCCTTCTCCCGGAGGGCATGGAACTCGACCATCGCGTCCTCGTAGGGCGTCGCGCCCGCGGCAGCGTGGTTGCGCCCGCCCGCGGGGAGAACCACGCTCCGCTCCTTGAGAAATGCGAAGGCGACGGCCGCCTGCGACCACGGGATGTTGGCGGCGTGCCGGAGGTCTTCGAGGTTGAACGGGCGGGTCGCCTCGGCCACCGCATGGGCGACCGCCTCGAACGCGTCCTCCGGGCACCGGTGCTGGTACGGCTCGCCCTTCATCGGGACGACGCTGCGGACCAGCGCCCGCATGCCATCGACGGTGAACGTCTCCGTCCGCTCGTTCGCGGGCGGCTCGTTGCAGGCCGCAACCGCGTGCTCCAGCGCGTCCCACTCCTCGGTGGTCAGCATCTGGACCTCGCGGGCGTTGAGCAGGCGCTCGGCCGCGTCGAGCAGGACTTCGAGTTGGGCGCGGGTGGCCTGCATGGGTCAGGCTCCCTTTCCTGCGACAAAGACGCCCTTCTCGTGCTTCTTGAAGCGGGCCTTGTCGCCCTTGGCGGCGATCTCGCGGATGATGGCGGCGTAGAGCGTGGCCTCGGGGGTCTTCCCGCCGGGGCTCTTCCACAGGCCCTTCGCCTCCATCTTGGCGATCATCTCCTTGGCCCGCATGGGGACCTCGCTGGCGGCCAGCACCTGCGCCGCGGCGTCGAGGGCGCTGACGCGCTTGGGCTTCTGCTCCTTGGGGGCCGTGGGCGCCTTCTCGGCCTTGGGCGCTTTGCCGCTCTTGGCGGGCGTCTTGCCGCCCAGGCGGTCCTTGATCTCGGCGAGCGCGGCCTTGCGGAGCCGGTCGGTCTTCGCCGCCCCCTCGGCGCGGGCGGCGCTCTTGGACATGCGGGTCTTCGGTGCCTTCTTCGTCTTCGTACTCATGCGAATCTCCCAACTACGGGTGCGGAATCCCGCCGCACGTTGCGGCGGGGAATCGCGTCCGGCGCGGTTCCCCGCGCCGTCGCGTGGGGCGGGTCAGCACCCCGCGACGCGCTCCATCTCGTTGAGAACGTCGTGGACCATCGAGTTGGTGGCGGCGGCGCGGCCGCGGCGGTCGGTCCCGTAGACGACCTTGGCGACCTCGACCGCCTTGGCGTAGCGGGCGTTGCCGTCCTCGTCGCGGGCGATGTGGGCGATGCAGATGTCCTGCCTGCCCGCGTGGCGCGTGTTCTGCTCGATCGTCACTTCCGCGCCGCGGTCGGTGCGGCTGATCGTGACGTCCTTTTCGTGGCCTTCGATCATGATCGTCTTGATGTTCATGGGCGTGTTCCTTCGTGGGGGGGCGTGGGTACGGGGTGGTTACTCGGCGAGGAAGCGCTCGACGTCCTCGCGGTCCATGCCGCTGAGGAAGGCGACGGTGTCCATCAGGTCGCTGCGGACCTTGCCGAGGTTGCCGGTGATGCCCCAGTTGGTCGGATCGGCCTTGGCCCGCTCGTCGTGCTTGTCCAGTTCCATCTGCAGCACGTCGAGAAGGCGGGCGATGTCGTTCCGCCGCGCCGAGTACATCTCGACGGCGGTGGGTTGCGCGGGGGCGGGCTTGGCGGTCTTGTTCGTGCGGTTCTTCATACTGGTACCTCTCGTCGTGTGGGGGGCTTGCGGTGCGTAGTGACTCCGGTAAACAACGAAGCCCGCATTTCGCGGGCTTCAGGCGGTCGGGCGGGTTGTGCGGTTGGGCGGGGGCGTCTTGGGTCGGCCCACCGCGTCGAGGTAGTCCACCAGGTCGCTGGCGAACCAGGTATCGCCGTCGACGGCGTCGTGCTCGTCGGGACCGCGGCGGCCGTCGGGGTCGATCTCGAACAGGCGGAAGCCGCCGGCGCTCGCGGCGTCGACCGACCAGGTCCGGCCGTCGGGCGTGCGGACCTCGATGCTGGCAACCGCGAACCCGCGGCGTCCCAAAGCGGTGGCGATCTCGATCGTGTTCTTCGTTGTCGTGTTCATCTTCGTGGTCTCCGTCGCGGGGTTCCGCCCCGCGTTGTGACACATGAAGCCATGACATCCGCGAACAGGCAAGGCGAATCCGAGCGGCTTCGCCGTCATTCCGCGGCATGTGGGCAACTCGGCGGGACATGTGGGCAAGTTCGAGCGGGAGGTCCGCGATGACTCCCGAACACGCGCCTAGTCCCGCCCCCCACGCCGCCAATGCCGCCGGGCAGGGGATGTCCCGGCTGAACCCCGCGGCGCTCCCCGTCGCGGACGCGGCCCGGGTGCTCACGCGCTTGGGCGGCAAGCCCGTGAGCGACGCCATGCTCCGCGCCGACATCGCCGCGGGCGCGCCGGTGAACAGCGACGGAACACTCAACCTCGTGCACTACGCCGCGTGGCTCGTGAAGGAGATGACCTCGGGAGGTGGCGGTGGCGATTGACCCGCGCAAACTCAAGCCCGGCGAACTCGCGCGGCTACTCAACAGCACGCCGCTGGGCGAGGTCGTCAGCGAGCGTCAGCTCCACAGGCACCGCACGCGCGCCGGGTTCCGCGTCGCGGCGGACGGGGATGGTGGCAAGGTTGACTTGTTCCGGTACGTCGCCTGGCTGGTAACGACGCGGCACGAGGCCCTCGCCGAAGCAGCCCGCCAGCCCGAGGGGCTCACCGGCTACGAGGCGATGAAGGAACGGGCGCGGCAGCGCAACGCCATGCTCTCGCTCTCGGGGCGCGACATCGGCGACCTGCCACCCGTGGTCGATCCGGCGCGCCGGGAACGGGCGGCCCGAGACTTCCGGTTCTTCTGCGAGACGTACTTCCTGCAGACGTTCCATCTGAAGTGGTCTGATGATCACCTCAAGGTCATCGCCAAGATAGAGCAGGCGGTACTGGAGGGCGGGCTGTTTGGGATGGCCATGCCCCGTGGCAGCGGCAAGACCTCGCTCTGCGAGGTCGCGTGCCTGTGGGCCATGCTGTACGGCCACCGCGACTTCGTGGCCCTGATCGGCTCCGACGAAGAGCATGCCGCCGGGATGCTCGAGTCGATCAAGGCGGAGCTGGAGAACAGCGACCTCCTCGCCGGTGACTTCCCGGAGGTCTGTCACCCGATCCGGTCCCTGGAGGGCATCCACCAGCGCGCGTCGGGGCAGCTTTACCAGGGCAAGCAGACGCACATCGGCTGGACCGCGCGGGAGATCGTGCTTCCGACGATCTCCGGTTCGGCGGCCGCCGGCGCCATCATCCGCGTCGCCGGGATCACCGGCCGCATCCGCGGCATGAAGCACAAGCGAGCGGACGGGACGTCCGCCCGCCCCTCGCTGGTTCTCATCGACGATCCGCAGACCGACGAGAGCGCCCGGTCGCCCTCGCAGTGCGCCAACCGCGAACGCATCCTCGCCGGCGCAATCCTGGGCCTGGCCGGACCGGGCAAGAAGATCGCCGGGCTGATGACGCTGACGGTTGTCCGCCCCGACGACCTGGCCGACCGCATCCTCGACCGCGACAAGCACCCGCAGTGGCAGGGCGAGCGGACGAAGATGATGTACGCCTTTCCAGTGCGTGACGCGCTTTGGCAGCGGTACGCGGAACTGCGCGCCGACGGGCTGCGGAACGACCGCGGCATCAAAGCCGCGACAGAGTACTACGGCCAGCACCGAACCGCCATGGACGAGGGCGCGGTCATCGCCTGGCCCGAACGGTTCAACCACGACGAACTGTCTGCGGTCCAGCACGCGATGAACCTGAAGCTGCAGGACGAGGCAGCGTTCTTCGCGGAGTACCAGAATGAGCCACTCCCGGAGATCCAGGCCGCCGACGACCTGCTGAGTGCCGATCAGATCGCGGCGAAGGTCAATGGTCAGGCCCGCGCCGAGGTGCCGATCGGCTGCACACGGCTGACGATGTTTGTGGATGTGCAGGGCAAGGCGCTGTTCTACCTCATCGCCGCTTGGGAGGACGACTTCACGGGGTACGTGATCGACTACGGAACCGAGCCGGACCAGAAGGCGCCGAACGGGTACTTCACGCTCCGCGACCTGCGGCGGACGCTGGCGACCGCGGCCCCGCGGGCCGGCGTTGAGGGCGCGATCTACGCCGGTCTGGAGCGTCTGGTCGCGTCGCACCTTGCCCGGGAGTGGCGGCGCGACGACGGCGCGATGGTGCGGATCGACCGCTGCTTGATCGACGCGAACTGGGGATCGTCCACCGACGTGGTGTACCAATTCTGTCGCCAGAGCCCGCACGCGGGCGTGCTCATGCCCAGCCACGGGCGCTACGTCGGGGCGTCGAGCATCCCTTTCAGCGACTACAAGCGCAAGCGGGGCGATCGCGTCGGGCTCAACTGGCGCATCCCCGTAATCACGGGCAAGCGCTCCGTCCGGCACGTCGTGTTCGACACGAACTACTGGAAATCGTTCGCACACGCGCGGCTTGCGGTGCCGATGGGTGACCCCGGGTGTTTGTCGCTGTTCGGCAGCAAACCCGAGCCGCACCGGCTGCTGTCCGAGCACCTGACCAGCGAGTACCGCGTGAAGACAGAAGGTCGCGGCCGCACCGTGGACGAGTGGAAACTCCGCGTCGAGGGGCTCGACAACCACTGGCTCGACTGTCTGGTCGGCGCGGCGGTCGCGGCATCCATGCAGGGCGCCGTGCTCTTCGGCACGGACCACAAGGTGTCGGCGCGTCCCCGGCTGCGGCTATCCCAGTTGCGAGGAGATCGCCGGTGAACCCCCGCACGCCAGCACGCCCTGCCAAACCGCCACCCCAGCCGCGCGGGCTCACTTGCGCGCGGTGCGGATGCCGCCACTTCGAGGTGCTCTACACCCGCGCGGCTCCCAGCGGTGCCATCCGTCGCCGGCGCTCATGCCGGCACTGCGGGCGGCGGATCACGACCGTCGAACGCCCGGTCGGTTGATCGGGTCTACCCGTAGACCGTTTCGGCCGCAGTGCCATCGCAAGCGCGACAACGCGGCGGCTGGAGCAGAGGGGTACTGGCGTGCCCCCCGACCCTGACCCCAACCTCGAGCAGGTCATCCGCGACAGCGCGTCGCAGCCCGCGAAGGCGTCAGTTGACGGCCAATCTGTCGAGCAGCACCCGCTGAAGGACCAGATCGAGGCCGACCGCTACCTCGCGTCCAAGGACGCCGCGAGGAAGCCCGGCCTCGGGATCAAGTTCGCCAAGATCGTCCCCCCCGGCTCCGTCTGATCTCCCACCGATGCTCAAGACCATCGCCAACCTGCTGATTCGAAACGGCCGCCCCCCCGCCCCCGCCGAGCGGAGCACGGACGCTCCGCGCGGCGGATGCGGGCGACGGTTCGTGGTGGCGAAGTTCGACTCGGCGCAGACGACCCCCGACAACCGAAAGCACTGGGCGAACGCGGACGGGCTGTCGCCCAACGCTGCGATCAATCCCGAAGTCCGGCGCATCCTCCGCAACCGCGCCCGGTACGAGGTCGCCAACAACTCCTACGCCAAGGGCATCGCCCTCACGCTCGCCAACGACACCATCGGCACCGGTCCCCGGCTCCAGATGCTCACGGATGACGCCGAGGCCAACGCCCGCATCGAGGACGCGTTCGAGCAGTGGTCCCGGGCCGTGGACCTTGCGGGCAAGCTCCGCACGATGCGGCTGGCCCGGGCCGAGAGCGGCGAGGCGTTCGCGCTCCTGGTCAACAACCCCGCGATCGCGTCGTGGGGATCGCCCGTATCGCTGGACCTCAAGCTCATCGAGGCGGACCAGGTCTGCACGCCACTTCTCCGACGTGGCCGCACCGACGAGATCGATGGCATCGTGCTCGACCAGTGGGGCAATCCGTCCGCGTACCGCGTGCTGAAGCGGCATCCGGGCGATAGCGGCCTTCTCCGCGCCCCCATCGACGACCTCACCGCCTACGACACGTTCGCCGCGTCGGCCGTCGTGCACTACTTCCGCGCCGATCGGCCCGGCCAGCTCCGCGGTATCCCCGACATCACGCCGGCGCTCCCGCTCTTCGCGCAGCTCCGCCGGTACACGCTCGCGACGATCGCCGCCGCCGAGACCGCCGCCAACTTCGCCGCCGTCATCTACACCGATGCTCCGCCCAACGGCGAGGCCGATCCGCTGGAGCCGATGGACGAGGTCGAGCTCGAACAGCGCCTGGCAACTGTGCTCCCCGGCGGCTGGAAGCTCGGGCAGGTCCACGCCGAGCAGCCGACGACGACGTTCGGCGAGTTCAAGCGCGAGATCCTCAACGAGATCGCCCGCTGCCTGAACATGCCGTTCAACGTCGCGGCGGGGAACTCCTCGGGTTACAACTACGCCAGCGGCCGCCTGGACCACCAGGTGTACTTCAAGAGCATCCGTGTCGAGCAGCACCACCTGCAGCTCGCCGTGCTCGACCGCCTGCTCAAGGCTTGGCTCAACGAAGCGGTGCTCGTCGAGGGGCTGCTGCCGCAGTCGCTTCGTGAGCGCGGGGTGGCACTGCCCGAGCACGCCTGGTTCTGGGACGGCGTCGAGCACGTCGATCCCGCCAAGGAAGCGACCGCCCAGGCCACACGCCTGGCCAACCACACAACCACGCTCGCCGCCGAGTTCGCCCGTCAAGGACGCGACTGGGAGCAAGAGCTCCGCCAGCGCGCCAAAGAGCTCGTGCTCATGGATGAACTCGGACTGACCCCCGCCCCCCAGACCACCGCGGCTCCCGCGGGCAACGCGCCCGCGCCCCAAGAGGACGACACCGATGGCAACGAAGACTCCGACCCCCACCGCTCCGAAGGCCCGACTCGCGCCCAAGCGTCTGTGGCTTGAGGCCGCCGCCCCCCACCCCGCGCCCGCGGGCACCTCTCCGCTCACGCTCACCGGCACGGCGGAGATCACCGCCATCGCCGCCGGCGCTGGCGGGGCCGATGCAGAGAAGGCACTGCCTCGCTTCAAGATGCTGGCGTACACCGGGGGTGCCATGCGCGTCGCGGGCTGGCGTCATCCCGTGGTGCTCGATCTCGCCGGGCTGTCGGTCCCGTCGCAGAACCGCCCGATCCGGTTCGCGCATGATCCGGCCGCCGGCGTCGGCCACACCGACGCGATCAAGGTCGAAGGCGGGCAGCTCGTGGCGACCGGCGTGATCTCGCGCGACACCGCGACCGCCCGCGAGGTGGTCGCGTCCTCCCGGAACGGGTTCCCGTGGCAGGCTTCGGTGGGCGCGAGCGTCGAGGAGTTCGAGTTCATCCGCGAGTCGCAGAAGGCGATCGTGAACGGCCAGGAGTTCGCCGGCCCCGTCAACGTTGTCCGCAAGGCCACGCTCGGCGAGATCAGCTTCGTGGACCTGGGTGCCGACGGCCGCACCAGCGCCTCCATCGCCGCCCAGCAGGGCGGGGGTGGCAGCGGCAGTCCGTCCGGCGGTGATGCCGATCCCGCGCCCGGGGCGGGCGCAGCCGCGCTCCGCGCCGAGGCCCTCGCAGAGACCAGCCGTATCGCGGCGGTGCGGAAGATCTGCGCCGGCACGCACCTCGACATCGAGGCCCAGGCCATCCGCGACGGATGGGATGCGACCCGCACCGAGCTGGAAGTTCTCCGTGCCAGCCGACCCAAGGCCCCGTCCATCCACGCGCCCGACACGAGCATCACCGGTGAGGTCCTGGAGGCCGCGTGCTTCCAGAGCGCCAAGCTGGAGGGGCTCGACAAGGTCTGCTCCGCGCAGGCGCTGGAGGTCGCGTCAAAGCGGTTCCAGAGCGGGCTGGGCCTGCAGGAACTGCTCATCGAGGCCGCGATCGCCAACGGCTACACGGGCCGGACCTTCCGCGATAGCCGCCGCGTCCTGGAGGCCGCGTTCGGCCGAGGCATCGAGGCCGGGATGACCATCATCGACGTTGGCGGCATCCTCTCCAACGTCGCCAACAAGTTCCTGCTGGAGGGCTTCTTCAGCGTCGAGCGCGTGTGGCGGAGTATCTGCGCCGTCCGCAATGTGTCGGACTTCAAGACCGTCACGAGTTACCGCCTTGTCGGCAAGGACCAGTATGAGCAGGTCGCCCCGGGCGGCGAGCTCAAGCACGGCACCCTGGGCGAGGAGACCTACAGCAACAAGGCCGACACCTACGGCCTGATGCTGGCGATCGACCGCCGCGACATCATCAACGACGACCTCGGCGCGATCACCACCGTGCCCCGGAAGCTCGGCCGCGGATCGGGTCTCAAGATCAACGACGTGTTCTGGACGGCGTTCATGAACAACGCCGCGTTCTTCGCCGTCGGCAACAAGAACTTCATCTCGGGCGCGGACACCGCGCTGGGCATCGACGGCCTCACCAAGGGCGAGGTCACGTTCATGGACCTGGTGGACTCTGACGGCAAGCCCACGGGCGTGATGCCCTCGATCCTCCTGGTGCCGACGGCACTCTCAGCGGTGGGCACGCAGCTCTACAAGAGCGTCGAGATGCGGGACACCACAGCCAACACCAAGTTCCCCGTGGCCAACCCGCACCAGGGCAAGTTCCGTATCGAGGTCAGCCGCTATCTCTCCAACGCGCTCTACACCGGCAACTCGGCAAAGGCGTGGTACCTCCTCGCGGACCCCAGCGACCTGCCCGTCATCGAGATGGCGTTCCTCAACGGACAGGAGGCCCCGACCATCGAGACCTCCGATGCCGACTTCAGCCAGCTCGGGGTGCGGATGCGCGGGTACCACGACTTCGGCGTCGCGCTGCAGGACCCGCGCGGCGGCGTGAAGAGCAAGGGCGAGGTGTAAGCCCATGGGTGAAGGCGCAGAGATCGGCGGAGGCATTGGCGAAGACGGCCCCGGTGTCATTCCGGGCCAAGGAGAAGGCAGCATGGCAGCAGGACCGGCAAAGTTTGTGCATGAAGGCGAATCGATCGACTACACCCCGGGCGCGGATGTGCTCACCGGCGCTGTGGTCGTCCAAGCGGAACTCGTGGGCGTGGCGCAGGGCCCCATCAAGGCGAACCAGCTTGGCTCGCTCGCGGTGTCCGGGGTGTTCGACTTCCCCAAGGCGCTCGGCGCTGGCAGTGCGCTCCCGGCTGGTAGCAACGCCTACTGGGACGCCGGCGCGCAGAACGCAACCAAGAACGCCGCGGCGGGCGCCAACAAGCTCATCGGCAAGACGGTGAAGACCACCGTCGATGCCGACACGACCGTTCGCATCCGCCTCCTGCAGTGACCGTCGGAGGCATACATGGGCGACCTGCTCGATCGCGGCTTGGCGTTCCTGGATGACCAGCGGCACAAGCACATGAGCCGCACCGTGGTGTACCAGCGCGGGGCCGAGGCCAAAGAGGTCCTGGCGACCGTCGGCAGAACCGAGTTCGAGCAGGCAGACGACGCCGGGCTGATTCACCGCGTCGAGTCGCGGGACTTCCTCGTGCGGGCGGCGGACCTTGACCTCGGGGCCGGCCCGATCCTCCCGCGGGCCGGCGACCAGGTGCGAGAGACGGTTGGGGCGCAGGTGTTCGTGTACGAGGTCAACGCACCGGGCGGGCAGCCGCCGTTCCGGTACAGCGACCCGTACCGCAGGGTTCTTCGGGTTCACACCAAACACATCGGTACGGAGTCGTGATGGCAGAAGGGAATGGACAAAACGGGACGAAGGCGCGGTGGGCGGGGGTGCTCGTCACCATCATCCTCGCCGCCGGCGCGATGACGATCCAGTGGGGCGTGGTCACGACCAAGCTCCAGCAGGTCGAGAAGCGGCTCGACGAGTTCATCGGGGAGGCTCGCTCCATCCGCGCCGACTACCAGGCGATGGAGCGCCGCGTTTCCTACCTCGAGGGCAAGGTAACAGGCCTGAGCGCCGCAGCGGATGCGGGGAGGGAGGGACGCCCGTGAGCACCATCGTTGCCATCGCCGATGCCCTGGCCGCGCACATCAACGCGGGCTCGTTCGGACAGCCCGTGAACGCGGTGCGGATGTTCCAGCCCGCGTTCACGCTGGAGGACCTCAAGGACCTGCGGGTGTCGGTCGTGCCGCGGACGACGGCCATCGCCGCGGCGACCCGGGACAGCAGCACCTTCGAGTGCGTGGTCGATGTGGGCGTGCAGAAGAAACTGCCCGCCGAGGGTGACCAGGCCGAGATCGACGGTCTGCTCGATCTCGTCGAGGCCATCGCCGACCACGTCTGGCTCAAGCGTCTGCCCGATGCGCCCGACGCGGCGTGGGTCGGAATCGCGCACGAGCCCGTCGTGTCGAGTGAGTCGTTGGAGCAGCACAGGGTGTTCACCAGTGTCCTGAGCGTCACATACAGGGTGCGGAGGTAGACGTGCGGAACGTCGTGTTCATCAAAGTGGACTTAGAGGAGGGCGACAAGCCGCTCTCGAATACGCCGCTGACGGCGACGTTCACCCTCATGGCGGCGCACACGAACACGCAGGCCATGACGCTCTCCGACGGTAAGGGTGTGGAGATCCCGGTCCCGGCGGGCGTGCAGATCCCGTTCGAGCAGGTCAACCTGGCGGACATTTTCGTTCGGAGCAAGGCGGGTGAGGTGGCGTTCGTAGTCGGCCACACGGCTGGATAGAGCAGGAGAACAACGATGGCGATCAAACTCGGCATGGAAGCCAAGCTGCTCTACAAGGTCGGCGGTCAGGCCGGCGGCGGGGCATGGGTGGTCTTGGGCAACACCCGGGACGTGACGCTCAACCTGGAAGCGGGCGAGGCCGATGTGACGACCCGCGCCAACAGCGGCTGGCGAGCGACGGTCGCCACGCTCAAGGAGGCCAGCGTCGAGTTCGAGATGGTGTGGGACACGGCGGATGCCGGGTTCACCGCCATCAAGAACGCGTTCTTCGGCAACGATCCCATCGGCTTCCAGATCCTCGACGAGACCAGTGGGCAGGGTCTGCAGGCGGACTTCTCCATTACCAACTTCTCGCGCAACGAGGCGTTGGAGGAGGCGATCACCGTGTCCGTCACGGCGAAGGTGACGTATTCGGCGACGGCGCCGTCATGGATTGGTGGCTGAGCCTCTCGGATCGCTGTCGGATTGGCGTCGGGTTTCTGTCGGGTCTTGATTCATGGAGGCGCGGATGCGGTCATTCAAGGACAACCAAGGGCGGCAGTGGTCGGTCGAGATCAACGTCACCGCCATCAAGCGCGTGCGCGGCCTCACCGGCGAGGACCTCATGCAGGTCATCGAGGGGACGCTGATCGAGAAGCTGATCCGCGATCCCGTCCTGCTCTGCGATGTGGTCTACGCCATCTGCAAGCCTGAGGCGGACGCCCGCAGCGTCACGGATGAGGAGTTCGGCAAGGCGATGGCGGGCGACGCCATCGAAGCAGCGACGACGGCGGTGCTGGAGGAGCTCGTGGGTTTTTGCCCGAGCCCGAGGGACCGGGCCAACCTCGGGCGAGTGCTCCAGGCCACGCGGAAGGTGATGGATCGGGCGCGGGACCTGGTGGAGAAGAAGCTCGACAGCGGGGAATTGGATCGGCTGGCGGACCGCCTGCTCTCCGAGGGGCAGACTGCTGGAAGCTCGTCCATCAGTGTGCCGGAATCCTCGGCATCGACCCCGGCCCCCTGACCCTCCGTGATCTGGTGGCGATGCTCGACGGCAGGCAGCGTCACGACTGGTCGATCGCCTCCGCCGTCATGGCGCTCATCGCCAACATCCACCGCGATCCCAAGCGATCCCGCCGACTCAACCCCAACGACTTCGACCCTTTCGCCAAGCGCCAGCGGCCGATCCCGGTCGGCGTGTCGGTCCTCAAGGACGTGTTCATCGACGGCAAGATGCCCAAGGAGGCTCACGGATGAAGTTTCTCAGCTCGCTTTCGACCCGCCATTACGTCTACATCGTCGGCCTGCTGCTCATGGCGCTCGTGCTCACATCGTGCGCGGGATTTGACCTGGGCGACCTCGTGAAGGTCAAGACGCCCAACACGATCCAGCAGACCACGGGGCTGCCGTCCACGCTCAGCCTGAACGAGGCGGAGGTCGAGTACCAGAACTGGTTCAACCAGACGCAGACGACCGGTGCGCAGTGGAAGGGCAACATCGAGAAGGCCGGCGAGCTCCGCGGCCTGTTCAGCCAGCTCACGCTGTCGGCCCTCGACACTGTCGGCCCCACGGTGGCGGGCCTTCCGGTACTCGGCCCCGCACTGCCGGCGCTCACCGGGATCGTCGGCCTGTTCATCGGCTCGGGCCGTCTCCGCAAGGAGAAGGAGGCGTCGTTCAACAAGGGCCTGGAGAAGGGCAGCGGCCTCGCTGGAGGCACGCCCGCGGGCGGGAGCGGCGTGTGATCACCATGCGGATCAAGGACATGTTCTTCGACCGCGCGGCGGTGGTCCGCGCGGTCGATGGGGCCAAGCGGAAGGTGCTCAGCAAGGCCGGCGCGTTCATCCGCACGGCGGCCCGCACCAGCATCCGCAAGCGCAAGGGTTCCGCACCCGCGGGCAAACCGCCCCACTCGCACGAGGGGAGCCTGCGCCGACTCATCCTCTTCGGGTACGACAAAGCGGCCGACTCCGTGGTCGTCGGTCCGGTGGGGTTCAAGAACAGCGTCGCGCCCAACGTCCTGGAGTACGGCGGTGACACGGCCGTGCTACGGCGCAAGGGCGGGAAGCTCACGTCGCAAAGGGTCAAGATCGCTGCACGGCCATACATGGCCCCGGCGCTGGAGCAGGAGCGGCCGAAGTTGCCGCTGTTGTGGCGGAACTCCATTCGGAAGGGAGCCTGATCGGTGGCCGACACGCGGGGCATCCGGGCTGGACGGGCGTTCGTCGAACTCGGCGTGAGCGACAAGCTCACGGCCGGGCTTCGCCGCGCCCAGAAGCAGCTCCAAGCCTTCGGCGAGGGCCTGCGGTCCGTCGGCACGCGGCTCGCCGGGATCGGCGCGGCGGCGGTCGCGGCGCTGCTCGGCACGGTGAAGGCCTTCTCCGACACGGGCGACATGCTGGACAAGATGAGCCAGCGGACCGGCGTGAGTGTCGAAGCCCTGTCCGAGTTGGGATTCGCGGCCGACCTCTCCAGAACGGACCTGGAGACGCTTGAGTCCGGGCTCCGCAACATGCAGCGGACGCTGGCTGGCGCAGCGCAGGGGTCCGCATCCGCGGGCGACGCCCTCGGTCGGCTCGGGCTCAGTGCCGCCCAACTGGCAGGCCTCTCTCCGGACGAACAGTTCAAGGTCCTCGCGGAGCGCATCTCGCAGGTGCGCGACCCCGCGCTCCGCGCTGCGCTGGCGATGGAGGTCTTCGGCAAGGCCGGGACCAAGCTCCTGCCGCTCATGGCGGACGGTGCGGCTGGCATCGAGGCGATGCAGGAGGAGGCCCGGCGCCTCGGCCTCACCGTCAGCACCGAGACGGCCCGCGACGCCGCCGCCCTCAACGACGCCTTGGGCACGCTCTGGAAGGTGCTCAAGCAGGGCGTGTTCACCATCGGCGGAGCGCTCGCGCCGACGCTCAAGGACCTCGCCGAGCGGATCACCCGCATCGTCGTGAGCGTCACCACCTGGATCAAGGCGAACCGGGAGACGGTGGTGTGGGCGCTGAAGATCGCCGCGGCCGTCGCTGTCGCTGGCATCGCCATCGTGGCGCTCGGCCACATCATCACCGGCATCGGCGCGACCCTCGGCATCGTCGCGGGTGTGATCGGCGGCATCGGAACAGCCTTCAGCCTGATCGGTGCTGCCATCGCGGCGATCCTGTCGCCGGTCGGGCTGGCGATCGCCGCAGTCGTGGCGCTCGGCGGCGTGCTCCTCGTCACCTCCGGAGTCGGCGGCGAGGCCCTCGCCTGGCTCGGCGAGCAGTTCACCCGACTCCGGGACTGGGTGGGCAAGGTTGTCGGTGGCATCTCAGACGCTCTCGCGGCAGGTGACATCGCGCTGGCCGCCGAGATCCTGTGGCTATCGCTGAAGGTCGTCTGGCAGCAGGGCGTCGCGGCGCTCAACAAGGTCTGGCTGGAGGCGAAGGAGTTCTTCATCTCCACCGCCTACGGCATGTGGTACGGGGCGCTGGCCGCCGCGGAGATCGTCTTCCACGCCCTTGAGATCGCGTGGATCGAGACCACCTCGTTCTTGTCCAAGACCTGGACCAACTTCACCACGGGCTTTCAGCAGGTCTGGGAGTCTGCATCGTCCTGGGTCGCCAAGCGGATGCTGGAGATCCAGGGGCTGTTCGACTCCGGGCTCGACGTGGACGCCGCGAAGAGGGCCGTCGATGATCAACTCGAATCCCGCCTGGCGGAACTGGAGAGCGCGGCCCAGCGGCAGGTGGCCGACCGAGAGGGACAGCGCGCGGCGGAGCGTGAGCAGGCCGCTGCCCTGCATGAGGCAACTCTTGCCGGGATCGGCCGTGACTTTGAGGAGGCCCAGGCCGCGCTCAAGGCGAACACGGAGGCGGGGCTCGCGGAGTCGCAAGCGGCGCTGGATGCGGCGAAGCAGAAACTCGCCGACGCCATCGAGCAGGCCCGCCAGAAGCGGGAGGCGGCGGATGCCGAAGGCGGCCCAGGCCGGACGCCGCGCGATCTCATGGCCGAGTTCGAGGACCGCCTCGCAGGGCTCGGCGAGGTCATCGGCAAGGGGATCAGCG
>JAEYTB010000117.1 GCA_023434205.1 Planctomycetota bacterium
GCCACGGCCTTCACCAGGAAGTCGTTGACGCTGAGCTTCACGCCCTGCCCCGCGAGCTGCTCGTTGAGCTGGCCCCGCAGGCCCATCAGCGCATCCATGTCCACATCCACCGTGACCTGGTAGTGGGGGATGGTCTGCTTGGACTCCTGCAGGCGGCTGGCGATCACCCGCCGCATGTTGGAGATCGGCACGCTCTTGCTCTCGAGCATCGAGTCCGCCGCGGGCAGCGGCGCCGGCTGCATGCGCCCCTGCTGGGGCGCCCGGCCGCCGGTGTGACCCGACGCCACCGCGTCCTCGACATCCCGCCGGATAATCCGCCCGCCCGGCCCGCTCCCGCTCAGGCTGCCAAGGTCCACGCCCGACTCATCCGCGATCTTCTTCGCCAGCGGCGATGCGAACACCCGCCCGCCACCCGCCGCGGGCGCATGCCGCCCATTGGCCTGCGACCCCGAGCCAGCCTGCCGCGAAGCCTCCGACCGCTCCACCGTCGCCGTGCTGCTGCTGGAAGCCGGCCGGCTCATGCCCGCCTCCCCCTCGACGCTGGCCCGCTTGCCGGTCGCCGCGGGCGCCTCCGCCTTCGCCCCGCCCGCCCCACCTGCCGACCGGGCCGCGTCCACGCTCTCCCCCGCGCCCGCGAGAAGCAGGATCACCGTGCCCACCGGCACGGCCTGCCCCTCGGCGACCGCGAGCTTCGCGACGGTCCCGTCGTCGAAGCTCTGCAGCTCCATCGTGGCCTTGTCGGTCTCGATGTCCGCGACCACATCGCCGGACTTGACCTTCTGGCCTTCCTTCACGTTCCACTTGACGATCGTGCCCTGCTGCATGGTGTCGGACAGACGGGGCATGGTCATTTCGATAGGCATTCGCACGGGCTCCAAGGGGCTCGGATGACGCGATCAACATGGTAGGAGAGCGGGCGTTTACCTGCCGGGACCGCCTACGTGTGTCGCCCACCCGCCGTAGAGGTAGGTAGGGGTCGCCCTTGCCCGGCGGAAGTCGTCCGCCGATGCGAACGGCCAGCAGCTTTCTGGCTCGAAGGCGCACACCGCAACCGCCGGATCGAGCGAGACCCCGCCCCTTTGCGCAAGTGCGTATCCCGGTATGACAATGCAGAGCGCGATTGCCATTCCCGGCATCCAGCCGGTCAGGCCCGAAACTGCAAAGCAGAGCAGCCCGATCCCGAGCAGCCACCCTCCGACCTGCCCTGCCCGCACACGGCTCGCCCGCTCTGAGTTCCTGGAAAGCCGGGCCGGCCGATATTCTGCGCCGCTCCGCAGGAACAGAATCCACCGGGCCACCAGCTTGCGCAGCTCAGGGGTGGGCTTGTGGTCGCCGGTCATCCTGTGCGGGATGATGTCGTCGTAGCAGTGCCACGCCGCCGCGAACACGCCCCAGCAGGCATCATCCCGCCCTCGCTCCTCAAGCTCGAAGTATGCATCCTCGTACTCGTCTGTGGTGAGCCGCCCCGCCATAAACCGGCGCAGCAACGCCGCGTACTCTCGCCGCGTGCTCAGGTTAGTGGCGGGAGCGCTCATGGGTGCGACTTACTTCGACTTCTTCCGCGGTCCCTTGCCGTGCGAGCCGTTGCCGTTCTTCTTCGCCGACAACGGTACCAGTTCCTTCACCAGGAGCGCGTTGATCAGCTTGCCGTAGCCCTCATGGGCGATCCAGAAGGAGGTGTTCGAGGGCCGCGAAGGCTTGTCCTCGTTCGGAAGGAGGGTGGGCGTGAACCACACCCAGTCGCGGTGCGGGACCGGGTACTCGGTCCCGTCCACCATACGAATCAGCGTGCCGTCGGGGTTGTCGTTCACATACCGGCGAATGGCTGCGACATCCATATCTAAGCCTCCCAGAACCCGCCCCCGACCAGTCTACCGCCCCAACGTCTTCCTCACCGCCGCCATGATCCGATTCTTGTTCGGCAGATACTCCGCCTCCAGGTTCTTCGCGTACGGCGTGGGCACATCCGCGGCGTTCACGCGCACCGGCTCGTGGTCCAGCAGATCAAACCCGCGCTCGATCACCTGCGTCACCACCTCGCTCGCCACGCTGGCGAAGGGCCAGCACTGGTCGACCACGACGATCCGCCCCGTCTTGCTCAGGCTCTCCAGCACCGAGTCAATATCCAGCGGCCGGATCGTCCGCATGTCCAGCACATCGCACGCGATCCCGTCCTTGGCCAGCTCGTCCGCGGCCTCGATGCAGAAGTTCACCGGCCGCCCGAAGCTCACCACCGTGCAGTCGCTGCCCTCACGGGCGAGGTACGCCTGCCCGAAGGGGATGTAGTACTCCTCCGCCGGCACGTGGGCCTTGTCGCCCAGCATGCGCTCGCTCTCGAGGAAGAACACCGGGTCCAGCTCCCGCAGCGCCGTCTTCAGCAGCCCCTTCGCGTCGTAGGGGTTCGAAGGGATCACGATCTTGACGCCCGGCACGTTGGAGTACAGCCCCTCCACCGTCCACGAGTGCGTGCTGCCCAGCTGCCCGCCCGCGCCGTCGTTGCCGCGGAACACCACGCCGCAGCCCCACTGGCCGCCGCTCATGTACAGCATCTTGGGCACGTTGTTGAGGATCTGGTCGGCCGCGACCAGCGAGAACGACCACGACATGAACTCGATCACCGGCTTGAGCCCGTACATCGCCGCGCCCACCGCCAGCCCCGCGAACCCGTTCTCGCTGATGGGGGCGTCGATGATCCGCTTGGGCCCGAACTCCTCGAGCATCCCCTGGCTCACCTTGTACGCCCCGTTGTACTCCGCCACCTCTTCGCCCATGAGGAAGATCCGCTGGTCCCGCCGCATCTCCTCCGACAACGCCTCGCGCAACGCCTCCCGGAACTGGATCACCCGGTCGCCCTCCCTCGAAGGCAAGGGCCTGGAAAAGTCCGGCAGACCCGGGAAGTTGTGGGCGGGCAGGTTGTGGGGGCGGGGCGATGCGGTGGCGGTGGTCATGGGCGTCCTGGGTCCTGAAAGGCGGGATTTGCCAAAGGGGAATGGTAGGAAAGCGGAAGGCGGAAAGCGGGGAAAGGAGGGGGTGGGAGGTCCCGTGCGCAGGGGATGCGCACAGCCAGGGGGCGGCATGCTCACGGCTGCGACGGCCCCGTGCCGATAGAACCATCATGGACGGAAAAGTCGTTGGGCGGGCGCTGTCCGTACTCGGCATCTCACTTACGGCCAGCGCACAGGCCGCGATCATCACAAACTCGCTTACGTTTCCACCGCGGCCCATCGGAGCGAGTCTTCATGCGCCAGTATGGAGCGTGTCAGACACGTTCTTCGCGGTGCAGTTTCCAGACTGGCCACCCGATGTCACTGTTCGTAGTCTGACGATCGTTGACCCAACGCCGAGCGTGGCCCTTCCAGCCGTGGGCGAGACCGTATGGGGTGGCCGGCAACTGGTGCATGCATCAGGACTCATGCGGGTCGGCGCTGTGGATGGGCCCACGCAACTGATTGGCTGGTTCCACGTCGCCATACGAGGACTGGATGAGCACAACGGCGTGCGACGTTTTGAGGTGGAGTGTCGGTCGTTCCTCCTGACCGCGTTGGGGCGTTTTGCCGACATCCGGCGTATCGATGGCCCATTCCCAATCGGTATCTTAACGACAGAGGAAGTCAGTGGCGGGCTCTACACCGCAGCAATGTCGATTTCGATTCCCGTGGAGTGGAGCCAGGGCGATGGTGCGTATTGGTTCCCCGCGACCGAACCGGCCATGATCACCCTCGTTCCCTCCCGGGGATCGCTCCTGGTTGTTGGCAGCCTGGCGATCATCGGCCGCCGTAGACGCGGCTCATCGTTGATTCGACAAGTGTACCGCCGCCCCTCTTGCGACTCCCCGCTCAAGGCACCAGGCCGCACTCGGGGCAGGGGGCGTCGGCTCTTGAGGCCGTAGGCCTGATCGTGAGTAGCCGGGGGTCGCGGCGCTTCGCCGCACCCCCGGACAGCGTCGTGCGCCTCATCGTGACCCCATCGGGGTCATCGCCGCGCTGCCTGTCCACGACGACCACCTTCGGGGTCGGGCAATCCAGGCCAAGGAAATCGATGTGGGGCCCGCTCTCCGGGGTGTCGCTCGAAGACTCGCTCCGACCCCCGGCTACTCACGATCAGGCCTACGGCCTCAAATACACGCCTCCCCTCTTGCGACTCCCCGCTCAAGGCACCAGGCCGCACTCGGGGCAGGGGGCGGCGAGGTCCCCAACTCCTGAGCGGCGGAGCCGCGGGCAGTTGGTAGCCCAGGGCGTGAGCCCTGGGTACGCGGGCCACATACCTCTTCTCTTCTTCATTGCGTTTGAGCCCCGGACGGGGCGGCAGATATCGCGTGGCGAGGCGGAGGGGGCGCTTCTCCTCGCGTAACCCGGCCGCCCACACTCCTCCCCCGGCTCCGCGGGGGAGGTGCCGAGGCTCTGCGAGGCGGAGGGGGTGCTTCTCCTCGAGTAACCCGGCCGCCCACACTCCTCCCCCGGCTCCGCGGGGGAGGTGCCGAGGCTCTGCGAGGCGGAGGGGGTGCTTCTCGGTGCCCATGCCCTGCGAAGCGGAGGCAGTGCTTCACTCCGCCCCCGTGCGCACAACCCGTTCCGCTCCCCCGCCCCCTCCCACGTTTTCTCACAATTCTTTTCCCCCGAGAAACACAGCCTCAAACCACACACCCCCGCGCCCTAAGTCGCCAAAATCGCGCACAAACCCGGTGTTCCGCCCATTGGGTAGAGGCCCTACCCACATGCCCGGCTCTGCCGCCCAACCCCTCCCCGCTCCCCCCCGCGCCCCCGCCGCGCGCCCCGCCCCCGCCGGGCCCCCCCACGCCAACCGCCCCTTCTCCCCCGCCGATCCCCAGCCCGCTCCGATCGACCCCGACGACGGCGCCGCCCGCCTCGAAGAAGCCCTCGCCCGCATCCGCCGCGGAGCGGCCGACCTCGCCAGCAAGCGCGCCGCCGAGCGCGAAGCCCTCGCCGCGCTCCGCCAGCAGCTCAAGTCCACCTCCCCCAACACCGCCCTCCACGCGGCGATCACCATCCTCACCAACCACCCGCCGCGCAAGCCCGCGAGCGCACCCGCCCGCCCCGCCCAGCCCGCGCCAAACCAGCCGCGCCCGATCACCGGGTCGGCCCCCGATCATCCGCCGCTCCACCCCTCTTCAACCGCGCCCGTTCCCACGCCGACGCCAAGCGCCGCACCCCCCTCAGTGCGCCCGCCCGTTCCCGTTCACCCCCACCGGCGCCGCGGGCGCCACCACCCGCGCCGGCTGCTCCATCGCGGCCTGCCGCCGGGCGCGCCGCCGCTCGGACCACGCCTGCACCTTGTCCAGGTACACGTAGAACACCGGCGTCGCGTACAGCGTGACAAACTGGCTGAACAGCAGCCCGCCCACCACCGCCAGCCCCAGCGGCCGGCGCGACTCGGCGCCCGCCCCGTGCCCCAGCGCGATCGGCAGCGTCCCCAGCAGCGCCGCCATGGTCGTCATCATGATCGGGCGGAAGCGGACGATGCACGCATCGAAGATCGCCGTCTCCGCCGGCACATCCTCGTGCCTGCGGCGCTCCACCGCGAAGTCCACCATCATGATGCCGTTCTTCTTCACCAGGCCGATGAGCATGATCACGCCCACGAAGCCGTAGATCGAGAGCTCCACATCGAACAGCCACAGCGTCGCCAGCGCCCCGAACCCCGCGAAGGGCAGCGCCGACAGGATCGTGATCGGATGGACGTACGACTCGTACAGCACCCCCAGGATCACGTACATCACCAGCACCGCCAGCACCAGCAGCAGCCCCAGCCCCGCCATCGACGACTGGAACACCTGCGCGGTTCCTTGGAACGACGTGCTGATGGTCGCGGGCAGCGTCTCCGCCGCGAGCCGGTCCACCTCCGCCACCGCCGTGCCCAGCGATGCGCCCGGGGCGAGGTTGAACGAAATCGTCACCGCGGGAAGCTGCCCGGAGTGGTTCACGCTCAGCGGCCCCACCTCCCGCTCCAGGCTCGCCACCGAGGTCAGCCGCACCAGGTTCCCGCTGCTCGAACGCACGTACAGCGTGTCCAGCCACTTGGGGTCGGTCTGGAACTCCGGCAGCAGCTCCATGATCACCTGGTACGAGTTCGTCGAGGCGTAGATGGTCGAAATCTGCCGCGTGCCGAACGCGCTGCTGAGGGCCAGCTCGATCTGCTCGGGCGTCACCCCCAGCACCGCCGCCTTGTTGCGGTCGATATCCACCTTGAGCTGCGGGTTGCTGAGCTGCGCATCGGTCGTCACGTCCTGCACGCCGGGGATGTCCTTCACGCGGTCCGCCAGCGCGTTGGCCGCGCGGTACATCTCGTCGGTGTCCGGCCCCTGCAGCGTGTACTGGTACAGGCTCCGCGTGAGCTGCCCGCCGATGCGGATGGTGGGGGGGTTCTGCAAGAACGCCCGCGCCCCCGGCACCACCGCGAGGTCGCGCCGCAGCTCCTGGATCACCTGGTCCACCGACTTGGTCCGCTCCGGCTTCTCCCGCAGCCGCATGAAGATCACGCCCGTGTTCGTCCCCGTCGCCTGCCCGCCCCGCGCGCCGATCGACGACATAAACGAGTACACCTCCGGGTGCGCCGCCACCACCGCCGCGAGCTGCTCCTGGTGCCGCCGCATCGCCTCAAAGCTCGTCCCCTCCGCCGCCTCGGTCTGGACGAAGATCCGGCCCGTGTCCTCCGACGGCAGGAACCCCTTGGGCACGATCTGGAACAGGTACACCGTCGCCGCCAGCACCGCCAGCGAGAAGAGCAGCATCAGGGGCTTGGCCCGCAGCGTCCACCGCAGCGTGTGCTCGTAGAAGCCCAGCATCAGGTTGAACACCCGCTCGATGGCGTTGTACACCGCCCCGTGCTTCACCTTCCCCCGCTCGTCGCGGCGCGGCGACCGCAGCATCGTGGCGCACATCATCGGCGACAGCGTGAGCGAGATCACCCCCGACAGCAGGATCGCCACCGCGATCACCACCGCGAACTCGTGCAGCAGCCGCCCCAGCAGCCCGCCCATGAAGAGCACCGGGATGAACACCGCCACCAGCGAGACCGTCATCGAGACGATCGTGAAGCCGATCTCCGCGCTGCCCTCGAACGCCGCCTGCCGCACCGACTTGCCCATCTCCACGTGCCGCACGATGTTCTCGAGCACCACGATCGCGTCGTCCACCACGAACCCCACGCACAGCGTCAGGGCCATCAGCGACAGGTTGTCGAGGCTGAACTCCATCCAGTACATCACCGCGAACGTGCCCACGATCGACAGCGTCATCGCCACCGTCGGGATGATCGTCGCCCGCAGGTTCCGCAGGAAGATGAAGATCACCATCACCACCAGCGCGATCGCCAGCACGAGCGTGAACTTCACGTCCGCCACCGACTCGCGGATGCTCTGCGAGCGGTCGTTGAGGATCTCGATCGTCACCGACCCCGGGAGCTGCGACTGGAAGCTGGGGATCAGCTTCAGCACGTTCTCCACCACCTGCACTGTGTTCGTCCCCGGCTGCCGCTGCACCGCCAGGATGATCGCGCGCGTCGACTCCCCGCCGCGGTAGTACCACGCCGCCGAGCGGTCGTTCTCCACGCTGTCCTGGGCCCGCCCCAGCTGGTTGAGCAGGATCGGGTTCCCATCGCGGTACGCCACGATCGCGTCGTTGTACGCCTCGGCGGACATGAGCTGGCCGCTGCTCTGCAGCGTCAGCGCCTGCTCCGGCCCGGTCAGCACGCCCACGGGCAGGTTCGTGTTCCGCGACTGGATCGCCGCGGCGACCTCGTCGATCCCGATGCCCTTGACGGCCAGCTTCTCGGGGTCCAGCTGCACCCGCACCGCGTACTTCTGGCTCCCGAACACCTGCACCTGCGCCACGCCCGCCACCATCGAGATCCGCTGCCCCATCACCGTCTCGGCGTACTCGTTCAGCTGGTGCAGCGGCAGCGTGTCCGACCGGATCGCCATGTAGATCACCGGCTGGTCCGCCGGGTTCACCTTCCGATACGACGGCGGCGCCGGCATCGTCCGCGGCAGGCGGTTGCCCGCCCGCGAGATCGCCGCCTGCACGTCCTGCGCCGCCGCGTCGATGTCCCGCGACAGGTTGAACTGCAGCGTCACCTGCGAGCTGCCCAGCGTCGAGACCGACGACATCGAGTCGATGCCCGCGATCGTCGAGAACTCCTGCTCCAGCGGCGTCGCCACCGACGACGCCATCGTCTCGGGCGACGCCCCCGGCAGCGCCGCCGACACCTGGATCGTCGGGAAGTCGATCGGCGGCAGGTCGCTCACCGGCAGCTGCCGGTACGCCATGATCCCGAAGATCGCCATCGCCGCCATCAGCAGCGTGGTCATCACCGGCCGGCGGATGAAGGGGCCCGAGATGTTCACTTGCCCACCCCGGCCTTCGCGCCCGCCGCGGGGCGGTTCTCACGCACCGCCACCTTCGCGCCGTTGGTGAGCCTCAGCTGCCCCTCGGTCACGACCGTCTCCCCCGGCTCCACGCCCGAGGCGATCACGCTCACCCCGTCCTCGCTTCGCCGCACCTCGACCGGCCGCTGCTCGGCCGTGCCGTCCGCCTTGATCACGAACACCGCCCGCCCGCGCTGGGACGCCTGCACCGCCGCGGACGGAACCACCGTCGCGCCCTCATCCACGCCCACCGTCATCGTCACGTTCACGAACTGCCCCGGCCAGAGCCGCTGGTCCGCGTTGTCGAACCGCGCCTTCAGCCGGATCGCCCCCGTCGCGGGGTCCACACGGTTGTCGATGAAGCTCAACTCCCCCCGCACCGGTTCGCCCCCGCCCGGAACTTCCGCGAGCACCGCCAGCGGCCGCGCCCCCTGCGCCGCCCGCACCTGTGCCAGGTCCTGCTCGCGCACCGTGAACGCCACGTCGATGGGCGCGACCTGCGTCAGGTGGATCAGGTCCGTCTCGTTGGCCTTCACGATCGCCCCCGGCTTGACCAGCAGCGCCCCCAGCCGCCCGTCGAACGGCGCGGTGATTGTGCTGTACGACAGCTGCAGCCTGGCCGTCTCCACCGCCGCCTGGTCCTGTGCGGCCTGGGCCTCCGCCGCCGCGGCGCGGGCCTCCGCCTGCTCCACTTCCCGCACCGCCACCGCCCGCCCCTCGTACGCCGTGCGGAGCTGCTGCGCCCCGCGCCGCTCGTCCGCGGCGATCGCGGTGTTCCGCGCCAGCGAAGCCTCCGCCTCGCGCAGCGCCGCCTCGAACGGCCGCGGGTCGATCGTCACGATCACCTCGCCCGCCTTGACGTCACGACCTTCCCCCGCGGGCGTGGCCAGCACCTGCCCCGCCACCTGCGGCCGCAGCATCACCGCCGCGATGGACTCGACCGTCCCCACCGACCGCAACTGGATCGGCACATCCCGCGTCTCGGCCTTGGCCACGCTCACCGGCACCGTGGGCGGCCCCGCGGGCGCGCGACCCTGCTCCTGCCGCTCGCACGCGCCCAGCACCGCCAGGCTGACGCCCGCGGCAACCCCAAGGCCCCTCCGCACCAGTACCGCCATGCCAGTCTTCAATGCCGATCCTCCTGACCCTCGCTCTTTCGCCGGAAAGCCTCTTCCGGAGTCAGCAGCCCGTGCAACGCGACGTCCAGAATGTCCGCCGTCTGCGCCTCGGGGCTCTTGGCCTGCCCCGCGAAGTAGTTCGTACACATGGTCCCGTAGATCGCGTTTGAAATCACGTCCGCGATCCGCTCGACCGGGATGTCCCGCATTTTGCCCGCCGCGATCAGCCCGCGGTAGAACTCCTGCCACCGCTTCAACGCCACCTCCCGGTGCGCGAAGTACGCCGGCTTGCGCCCGTCCCCGGCGTCCGCCCGCTCCTGCATGATCAGCTCGACATAGCTCGGGTGATCCGCGAAGTACGCCAGGTACGCCCGGATCCCCGCGGCGAGCTGCCCGAAAGGCTCCGGCTCCGCCGCCACACCGCCGTCCACCGCTGCCCGCATCCCCGCCAGGATCCGGTCCAGCGCCGCCTCAAACATCTGCCGCTTCGAGGGGAAGTACCGGTACAGGGTGCCCTTGCCCACGCCGAGCGTGTGAGCGACCTCCTGAAGGTCCGTGCGCTCGTACCCCCGCTCGGCGAACTCCTCGATCGCGACACGGAGAATCTCGTCCCGGCGGCGTTCGGCGAGACCCTCAATGGGGGGGCGGCCCCGCTTGCGTCTGGGCGTAGTGGATTGGCTCATGGGGCAGGATTTTCCTGACTGACTCGTCCGTCGAGTAAATGGTCCGGCGGTCAACGCCCACCCCGCACCCCGGATTGCACTGGTTCGCGCTAAATCAGACCCGGACCGCCCGAAGCGCTAGGAACATCGGGATTTCCCGGCGTGCCCGGTTCTCCTCCGCCGCCCGGGGTCCGGGCTGGCTCGTCCTCACACTGGGCCATTCTTCCAGGGCATCCACCAGCAGCCCCGCGTCCGCCAGCGCTTTGACGTACGCCTGGACTGGGCGGTGGAAGGTCATGGTGGTGACAGGCGCGTTGCCGCGGGCCACCGCGCCCGGGTTCATGGTGATGGGCGAGACCCCGGCCGAGAGGTAGCCGTCGACCCGACGGTACTGCCGCGCTCCGCGGCCCTTGGACCCTGGTGACTGGCCGGCGTCGTCCCACCCCCAGGACGTCTGGCCCGGGCTGCGGAACGCGGGGTGCAGGATCACGCCGACAAAGCGTCCGCCCTGCCGCAGCTTGCCCGCGATCCCGGAGAGCACCGGCGCGAGCGGGTCGATGTTCATCAGGGCCATGACGCACGCCGCGGCGTCGAAGGGCGGACCCAGTTCCATGCCGCCGACCTCGCGCGCATCCCCGACGAGGAACTCTTCGTTCGCAGCCCCGCGGGCCTTGGCCGACTCGATCAGGCGCGGCGCCGCGTCCACGCCCACGGCGTGCGCGCCCAGCGCCGCGAGCCGGTGGGCGAGGACACCCTGCCCGCACGCGACGTCGAGCACGCGCTGGCCGGGCCGCACCTCAAGCAGGCGCGTGACGCCGGGCAGGATGACCAGCTCGTGGTGGTCGCTCTTGCGGTCTTCGATGAGCTCGCTGTACCACTCCGCCACGTGGTCCCACGACCCGGTTCGTGCATCGGCCGCGGGCGGCAGGGGCGACGCCGGGCCCGGCTCGGCCTCGGCGGGCTGAGAGACTTCGCCCTTCTGCCGGCCGACCAGGCTGTAGAACGGGCCGGGGATGGGGCTGCGGTACCGGACGACCTGACCGGTCGCCGGGTGCGCGAAGCCGAGCTCCGCGGCGTGCAGGCACACCCGCCCGATGGGGTCGGTCGCCGCGCCGTACCGCCGGTCGCCGACGATCGGGTGCCCGACTTCTTTCATGTGGACACGGATCTGGTTCTTCCGCCCGGTTTCCAGCCGGACCTGGAGCAGGGAGCGTCCCAGGGCGGCCTCCATCACGCGCCAGTGCGTCACTGCCGGCTTCGGGTGGTCGCCGCGTCCCTCGGTCTCGTTGCTGCGGAACCCGGGCAGCTTCGCGACGCGGCTGGCGTCCATGGGCGTTTTGAAGCTGTGGACCAGGCCCTTCTCGTCTTCCATCAGGTAGCTCTGCACCGTCCCCGAGGCCGGCTGCGCCACCTTGCGAGCGCTCGCGCCCTTGCCCAGCGTGCGCGTCGAGTCGCTCTCGATCTCACCCTCCACGACCGCGGCGTAGAGCCGGTGCGGCCGCTTGGCGCGGAACTCCTCTTTCAGGAAGGCGTAGGCCCGCTCGCTCTTGGCGAACACCAGCAGCCCCGAAGCCTCCTTGTCCAGCCGGTGGATGATCCAGACCTTTGTGCCCCGCCGCTTGTACTGGTCGCGGATGTAGACCTTGATGTGGAGGAACACACTCTCGACGTCCTGCCCGGGCAGGCCCGCTGTGAGGATTCCGGCGGGCTTGTCCACCACGATCAGGTCGTCGTCCTCGTGGACGATGGAAATGCCCGCCGGGAGGTGGTGGACCTTGGCCCCCTTGGAGCTGGCGCGCATGGGCCCATGCCGGCGGTCGTTTCGGGAAGGTTTCGGGCGGCGGTCGTTGCTGGGCATGTCGTCCTTCACACGTACGCGGCGATCAGGTCCATGAGCCACGGGGCGAACTGCTGCTTGGTCAGCCTGCCCTGTGTGTGGGACTCGGTCCCATCCTTCTTGAAGACGGTGGCCTCGACGAGGTCGCTGTCCATGGTCTCCAGCGGGTTGCCGACCACCATGTCCACCTTTTTGCGGGTTAGCTTGGCCCGGGCGGAGCTGGCCAGCTCTTCCCGGGGCTCCAGGGCGAACCCCACCATGAGCTGCTCGGGGCGCCGGGTCTGGGCGACCTCGGCCAGCAGGTCGGGGGTGGCTTCCAGGGTCAGGGTGAGGTCCTCGCTGTGCCGCCTGAACTTGCCCCCAAAGAAGGCCGGGTCGACCTTTGGTCGGTAGTCGGCGACCGCCGCAGCCATGATGAGGACATCGGCCCAGGGCGCGTGCTCTCGGAGCAGGGCCTGAAGGTCGGCACACGTTCGGAACTTGAGCACCCGAACGTTCGAATGTGTGGGTAAGACTGGGGCGGGCCCCATCAGAAGGAGGACGTCCCAGTCGCGTCGTGCGCCCTCATCGGCGAGCGCGGAGCCCATGCGTCCGGAGGAGCGGTTGCCGATGAACCGCACGGCGTCGATGGGCTCGTGGGTTGGACCGGCGGTGATGAGGACTCGGCGTTGGCGGGGTTGGGCGGGTGGGTCGTTGGGCAATCGGAACCTTTGACGGAGATCAGGGAAGCAGTGGGGTGGTGGGGCTTGGGGCCTCACCCGGAAGGGCGGCAATTGATAGCATGTCCCTCCCAGAGCATAATGCCGGTCCCCGTCCGCAGCCGCGGGCACGGGTACGGTGTTTGATCGAACGGGCGCACGCCGGTCGCCGGCGCGTTCAGTGTGACTTTGACGCATGACGGGGTCCGCTCTACGGGCGCTGGTGTGTGCGGCTTGAGAGCGGAGCAGAAGGCAACCATGGCGAGACTACGAAAGAAGCTTGGCGAGATCCTGGTGGGGTGGGGCGCCATCAACAACGACCAGGCCGAGAAGGCCGCGTCCCTGGCGAAGGCGTCGGGCAAGCGGTTGGGCGAGGCGCTGGTCGAGGCGGGCTTTGCCAAGGAGGACCAGGTCGCCAAAGCGCTGGCCACGCAGTTCGGCATGGAGTACGTCGACCTGGCGAGCAACGGCGTCGCCGACAAGATCGACGTCAAGCTCATGCCCGACGACCTGGTCAAGAAGCACCTGATCCTGCCGATGAGCAAGACGGGCAACCGCCTGCAGCTGCTGATCCACGACCCGATGGACCTGGAGCTGTTCGACATGCTCCGCTTCCGGCTCAATGTGGAGCTGGACCTGCGGCTGTCGTCCAAGAGCGCGATCAAGAAGTACCTCGAGGCCTCGACCGCGGGCACCGCCCGGCGATTTGAGGCGGGGCAGTCGCTCGTGACCGAGTCCATCGACCGCACGATCGACCGCACCATCGACAAGTCGGTGGACCGCTCGCTCGACAAGTCGATCGACGAGACGGTCGATGAGGCCTCGCCGATCGTCAAGCTCGCCAACCGCATCATCGCCGAGGCGGTGCGCATGCGGGCCAGCGATATCCACATCGAGCCCATGGCGGACCGCGTCCGCCTGCGGTACCGCATCGACGGCGTCTGCATGGAGCGCGACAACCTGCCCAAGCGCATGCAGAACGCCCTGCTCAGCCGCGTCAAGCTGATGGCCGGCGTCAACATCGCGGAGAAGCGCATCCCCCAGGACGGCCGCATCAAGCTGCAGGTTGACGACGCGCTGATCGACTTCCGTGTGTCGGCCTGCCCCGCCTACCACGGCGAGTCGGTGGTGCTGCGTATTCTGCGGCCCGACAGCGTCCGGATCGGCCTGGCGAACCTGGGCTTCGAGGCCGACAACCTCGCGATCTTCAACAAGATCATCCGGCGGCCCAACGGCATCTTCCTGGTGACGGGCCCGACGGGTTCGGGCAAGACGACCACGCTGTACTCGGCGCTGGACGTCCTCAACCGCCCCGACAAGAAGATCATCACCGCCGAGGACCCGGTCGAGTACAACTTTGAGGGCATCAACCAGTGCCAGGTGCGAGAGCACATCGGGCTGGGATTCCCGCAGATTCTGCGGTCGATGCTCCGTCAGGCCCCCAACATCATCCTGGTGGGCGAAATCCGTGACAAGGAGGTCGCCGAGATCGCCATCCAGGCCGCCCTCACCGGCCACCTGGTGTTCTCGACGCTGCACACCAACGACGCCCCCTCGGCGATCACGCGACTGATCGACATGGGCGTGAAGCCGTTCCTGGTCGCCAGCTCGATCCAGGCCGTGATGGCCCAGCGGCTGATCCGCGTGCTGTGCAAGGAGTGCAAGAAGCTCGCGGAGCCCCAGGACCTGGACCCCAAGCACCTCACCCTGACCGGCATCACGATGGCCGAGGCCATTGGCAAGGCGCACAAGGCCGTGGGCTGCGGCACCTGCGTCCAGACCGGCTACCGCGGCCGCAAGGCCATCTTCGAGATGATGGTCATGAACACCCAGATCCGCGAGCTGGCCTTCAAGCTCGCACCCATCAGCGACCTGCGCCGCGCCGCCCTGCACAACGGCATGCGTCCGCTGGTGGGCGACGGCAAGCTCAAAATTCTCAGCGGCGTCACCACCGCGGCCGAGATCGCCTCCACCACTCAGGTCGACGTCGACAACGTCCCCGCCCACTAAGACCCTTCCGGAACCGCATCCATGTCCACCATGCAGATCGACCGCCTGCTCGACACCGTCGTCAAGCTTGGCGCTTCAGACCTCCACCTTACCGTCGGCCGCCAGCCCACCATCCGCCTCCACGGCGGGCTCCGCAACCTGCAGACCAAGGTGCTGGAGTCCGACGACATGGTGTCGCTGATGAAGTCGATCACCCCGGAGCGCAACCAGCAGGAACTCCAGGAGGAGGGCGGCACGGACTTCGGCTTTGCCTATGGCGACGCCGCCCGCTTCCGCGTGTCGGTCTTCCGCCAGAGGGCCGACCTGGCCATCGTCCTGCGGCTTATCCCGACCAAGCTCCTCACCTTCGAGCAGATCGGCCTGCCCGAGGTGTGCAAGGAGCTCATCCGGCGGCCCCGCGGCATGTTCCTTGTGACCGGCCCCACGGGCTCGGGCAAGACCACCACGCTCGCGACGATGATCGACTACATCAACATGACGATGGACCGCCACATCATCACGATGGAAGACCCCATCGAGTACTACCACCTCCACAAGAAGTCGATCGTGAACCAGCGTGAAGTGGGCAACGACGTGCCCACCTTCTCCGAGGCCCTCCGGCGCGCCCTCCGACAGGACCCTGACGTGATCCTGGTGGGCGAAATGCGAGACCTGGAGACGATCGAGTCGGCGGTGCGTGCCGCGGAAACCGGCCACTTGGTGTTCGCCACCCTGCACACCACCGGGGCCGCCAAGACGATCGACCGCGTGGTGGACGCGTTCCCGGTCACCCAACAGAACCAGATCCGAGTCCAGCTCTCGACGGCCCTGCTGTGCATCCTGAGCCAGGCGCTGCTCACCCGGGTGGATACCCAGGGGATGGTCGCGGCGTACGAGTTCCTGGTGGTTACCCCGGCCATCGCGAACCTGATCCGCGAGGCGAAGACGTTCCGTATCGACTCGGCGATCCAGACCGGAAAGAAGTTCGGTATGCAGCTGCTGGACGACCACCTGTGGACGCTGTACTCCAAGGGGATGATCTCCGCGGAAGAGATGATCGACGTGAGCAAAAATCCAACTGAGTTGACCGCCCGCATCCACCGTCTGGGCCGCACCGTGGGCCGGATGGAGTGGGATGAGGAGTCTGAAGAGCCCAAGGGCTGACGCACGTGGCGTCAAAATCCATGTGATGTGTCAAACGTTGCCGTGGATTTGGCTTGGAACGTTCAAACCGCGCAGTTATCCTGACCGAATGGGCATGGACACGCGAGTCCACCTGCACCTGCCGCGTCGTTCGTGGCGTGCGGGGGACAGCGCAGCAGCCCGGTCTCAGGATGGCGGTAGGAAGTGCACTGACGTATGCCAACTGATCCCGCAGAACTGAAAGGCCGGAAGCTCGGCCGCGTGCTGACCAAGCTCGGCAAGGTGAGCCGCGAGCAGGTCCACGAAGCCCTGACCATCCAGAAGAGCCGGAAGGCCAAGCTCGGGGAACTCCTGGCCGAGCTGGGGTACTGCACGGCGACGGATGTGGCCGAGGGCCTCGCCGGTCAGGCGGGCATGGCCTATATGAACCTGAAGGGGTTCGACATCCCCGAGGCGTTTCGGGACGTGATTCCGGCGGAGAACGTCCGGATGTACGAGGTCGTCCCGGTCGAGTTCAACGCGACGGCCAAGCGGCTGAAGATCGCGATGAAGACCCCGGACAACTTCCGGGCGATCGACGACCTGAAGCTGCTGCTGAGCGTGAACGTTGAGGCCGTGGTCGCGGACCCGGTGCTGATCGACGCCCTGATCAAGAAGCACTTCTCCAAGACCGAGTCGGTCAAGGACGTCGTCAGCAACCTGAAGCTGGACGACAAGCTCAAGGGCATGGAGATCAAGGGCGATCAGTCGATCGACCTTGACACGCTCAAGGACATGGCGGACAGCACCGGGGTGGTCAAGCTGATCAACCTGGTGCTGCTGCAGGCCATCAAGGACCGGGCGAGCGACATCCACTTTGAGCCCTTCGAGAACGAGTTCAAGATGCGGTACCGCATCGACGGCGTGCTGTACGAGATGGTGCCGCCGCCGAAGCAGTTGGGCCCGGCCATCACCAGCCGCGTGAAGGTCATGGCGAACCTGGACATCGCCGAGCGGCGGCTTCCGCAGGACGGCCGCATCGAGCTGTCGGTGGGCGGGAAGCAGGTGGACCTGCGTATCGCGATTCTGCCCACGATTTACGGCGAGTCGTGCGTGATGCGAGTGCTGGACCGCAGCAACGTCGAGCTGTCGCTGGACCGCATCGGGCTCCGCCCGGACGACCTGGAGACGTTCGACCGGCTGATCCGCAAGCCCAACGGGATCGTGGTCGTGACGGGGCCGACGGGCAGCGGCAAGACGACGACGCTGTACTCGGCGCTGGCCCGGCTGAACGACATCGAGACGAAGATCCTGACCGTCGAGGACCCGGTCGAGTATGACATCGACGGCCTGCTGCAGTGCCAGGTGAACACGGACGCGGGGCTGACGTTCGCGAAGGCGCTGCGCAGCTTCCTGCGTCAGGACCCGGACATCATCCTGGTGGGCGAGATCCGCGACCTGGAGACCGCGCAGATCGCGGTGCAGGCGTCGCTCACCGGCCACCTGGTGCTGAGCACGCTGCACACCAACGACGCCCCGAGCTCGATCATCCGCCTGATCGACCTGGGGATGGAGCCGTTCCTTCTGACCGCGACCATCGAGGGCGTGGTGGCGCAGCGGCTTGTCCGGACGATCTGCCCCAAGTGCAAGGAGCCCTACGAGCCCAAGGAAGAGGAGCTCATGGAGCTCAACCTTCTTCCGGAGGACGTCCGCGGCAAGCGGTTCTTCCGCGGCAAGGGCTGCGACAACTGCAACAAGTCCGGGTACCGCGGCCGCATGGCGATCTTTGAGATCATGACGATGGACGACGAGATGCGGGAGCTCGTCATGCAGCAGGCGAACACCACCGCGCTGCGGGCGCACGCCCGCCGTCGCGGCATGCGGTCGCTCCGCGAGTCGGGGCTCATGGGCATCTACGAGGGCCAGACCACCATCGACGAGGTCGTGCGCGAGACCATCGCCGAGGACGAGTAACACCGAAGCCCGCCCCGAGGGCGGGACCGACAACCTGAGCCCGCAGCACGCTGGGGCTCGCTTTGCGAAGGGCTGGACGAAGTCATGGGCACATTCGTATATGAGGCTCTTAACGCCGCGGGCAAGCCCCAGAAGGGCACCGTGGATGCCGGCACGACCGAAGAAGCGATCCAGCGCATCAAGGCGCAGGGCTTCTACCCGACGTCGGTGCGGGAACAGCAGAAGAAGGCCGACAACGCGGCGATCGACGCGGGCAAGGCGAAGAAGAAGAAGAAGGGCGGGGGCATCGCGATCGGCGGTGTGGGCGCCAAGCAGATGACGACGTTCACGCGTCAGCTCTCGACGCTGCAGGACGCGGGCCTGCCGCTGCTGCGTTCGCTGCAGATTCTGGAGAGCCAGCAGAAGCCGGGCAAGCTGAAGAACATTCTGCTGGGCGTGTGCGAGGAGGTCGAGGGCGGCACGTCGCTCTCCGAGGCGATGTCGAAGTTCCCGCGGGCGTTCGACCACCTGTACGTGAAGATGGTGAACGCGGGCGAGGTGGGCGGCGTGCTGGACATTATCCTGCAGCGCCTGGCCGAGTTCATGGAGAAGAGCCAGCGGCTGAAGCGGAAGATCAAGGGCGCGATGGTGTACCCCATCGTCGTGATCGTGATCGCCGGCCTGATCCTGACCGGCATCATGGTGTTCATCATCCCGAAGTTCGAGGCGATCTTCACGGACTTCGGCGTCGACCTCCCGGCGCTGACCCGCTGGCTGATGAAGTCCAGCCGCTGGTTCGCGGGGGCCCTGCCGGACCAGGCGATCCCGGGCTGGATGATCGCGCTGCCCCTGCCCATCGTGGTGTTCGTGTTCTTCAAGCTGATCCGCCTTGCGGGCCCCGGGCGCGCGGCGACGGACTACATGATCCTGTACTCGCCGGTGTTCGGGGGGCTGGTGCGCAAGACCGTCATCGCCCGCTTCACCCGCACGCTGGGCACGCTGGTCTCGGCGGGCGTGCCGATCCTGGAGGCCGTGAAGATCACCAAGGAGACGAGCGGCAACTACGTGTTCGAGAAGGCTCTGCAGAAGGTCCACGACTCGATCCGCGAGGGCGAGGGCTTCGCCGCGCCGCTGCGCGAGAGCAAGACGTGCGACGCCATCGTCGTGAACATGATCGACGTGGGCGAAGAGACGGGCGAGCTCGACGCGATGCTGATGAAGATCGCCAACAACTACGACGAAGAGGTGGACGTGGCGGTGGCCTCGCTGGTGTCGCTGCTCGAACCGCTGATGGTCGTGGTGCTGGGCGGCATCGTCGGCACGATCGTGGTCGCGATGTTCCTCCCCCTGGTCAAGATGATCGAGTCGCTCCAGGGCGGCGGGATCTGAGGCGCCGTTGGGGCGCGGGCCCCCGTTGGGGCTCGGGCCCAAGGAGTACGCCATGCGGAACAGTTGGAACACCCTCCCCCGGCGCGCGTTCACGCTGATCGAGGTGCTCTTCGCGGTGCTGATCGTGGGCGTCCTGCTCGGGCTGCTGATCGTCGGGGTGCGCCGCGCGTCCTCCATCGTGAAGCGCACGGCGGACCGGGAGGCGATCCAGGACGTGGCGACCGGGGCGGAGCGGTTCACGCGGGACTTCGGCTTCCCGCCCCCGCTGGTGAAGGAGGCGCAGCCGCCCCGCGCGTACGACACGGCTCTGGGCGTCAACAACCTGTGCGGGGCCGTCTCCATCGGGACGCAGAACGGCGTCAAGTTCGTCCAGACCTACCGCCTGGATACGCCCGCCGACCTCAACTACCTCCGCGACGAGCCCAGCACGTTCAACGCCGCGAACCCGCTGTATGACCGGCGTTGGAGCACCGCGACGGTCGCGGTGTACCTGGCGGGGGCGCTGTCGGAGCCCCACGGGCAGAACGCGGCGATCCCGATGGACGGGGTCGCCGGCCCGGGCATGTTCACGCCGCGGGAGGACGGGACTTTCAAGGTCCCGGCGGAGCTGCTCATCACCACGGGCGACGCCTCGAAGCGGCAGCAGCCGATCCCCGCGTTCATGAACCTGGGCGGCAACGGGCTGAAGGTGACCAACGACCAGTCGAACCCCGCGCAGGCCGCGGTGCGGGTGTGCATCACCGACAAGTACGGCACCCCGATCCGGTATTACCGCTGGGAGGCGGGCCCGCCGTCCACGCCGCCCGAGCTGCTCAACGACCTCAACATCCCCAAGATCGTCGCCCGCGACCCGGCCGGCTTCCCGATGAAGACGCCGGTGGAGCGCGACCTCACCACGAACACCCAGGCGCGCGCCGCCCGTTTCGCCATTGTGGGCGCCGGCTCCAACAAGCTCTTCGGCGATGAGTCCCCGGCCTTTATCCGCGCCCAGCTCGGCCTCAACGCGGGCACCCCCAACGAGGAGTGCTGGGCCATCGCCGAGGCGGACAACGTCGTGATCGTGGAGGGTGGGCAATGAGAACACTTCGCTCCCGGGCGTTCACCATCATCGAGCTGCTGGTGGTCATCGGCATCATCGTGCTGCTGATCGCCATCGCCGTGCCCGCGTTCTCGTCCATGCTCCAGTCCACGGAGCGGTCGCTCGCGGAGAACCAGCTCAAGGCGGCCATCGCCGCGGGGCGGGACGCGGCGATCAAGTCCGAGTCCGGCGACGCCGCGACGGTGTTCTTCTTCACGCCCGGCGGGCGGGTCACGGCGGTGCCGTGCGTGGTGGTCGCTCAGATCGAGGACTTCTCCCGCCACAACTCCACCTCGCCCACCGCGTTCCCGCTCAAGACCCGCGACATCTTCGTGCCCGTCGCGGGATCGACGCCCATCCAGATGCCCCGCGGCTGGAGCGTCCGGGGCTTTGCCGCTCCGGGCACCACCTACACGGGCGCGGCGGCGACGGCCAACGACGTGGACCAGTTCGAGCCCTGGTACGAGAGCTACTTCGGCGGCACGCTGGGGCCCAACGTCGCCGCGGGCTGCTGGGTATTCCCCGAGACCGGCTTCTTCGACGGCAGGGCGGCGGCGGTGAACAACAACACCACGCCCTCGGGCACGCGGCGGCAGACCTTCATGGTCCGGTTCAAGGCCGGCAGCGGGGACCTGGACCTGAGCACGACGAGCACCGCGCTCGTGTTCGACCCTGCCGCGGGCGACCCGGCCACGACGACCACGTTCCGCACCACCGCGCCGTACAACAATGTCCGGGCGGACCAGCTCCGCGTTTTCACGTCGGTCGCGCCCAGCCCCGCGGCGTTCGTCAAGCGGGTGATCAATCATCCCAACGTCACCCCGCAGCAGCTCCGCCAGTTGCTGGGCGACCGCTCGCCGGACACGGTGCTGGCGCGGCCTGTGACCGAGCTGGCCCTGTATGAGGAGGCCCGCCTGGCGAGCGGCATCCGTGCCCGTAGCCTCAATCGGACCACGGGCACGCTCTACGGCGACCCGATGATGCCGAGCTACGACACGGCGCTGCTGCCCGCGGACATCAGCAACCAGGCGCAGCTCGCCACCGCCATCCGGCGCTGGATCGAGGGCCGCCCCGGCGCAACCCCCCCGGAAGTCCGGGAGCCCTTCGACGCGCGCGTTTACACGCTCCAGCGTTACATGGGCCAGCTCGCGGAGGTGGAGCCATGAACCGGGCCTTCTCGCTCATTGAAGTGCTGATCGCCATCGTCGTGCTGGCGCTGGGCCTGCTGGGCATTGCCGCGGTGTTCCCCGCGGTGCTGACGCAGCAGCGTTCGACCACGGACACGATCCAGGGGACGTCGCTGGAGCGGTCGGTGCGCGACCTCATCCGCGCCCACAAAGAACTCAACGCCACCAGCATCGACTCTGACCGCAGCGGCGTGCTCGACGACGACGAGCACCGCGGCTGGAAGGTCCTGCTGGGCAATCCGGACTGGTCCGTGCCGGTGTACCCCGAGCCGCTGGACCCCTCCAACGCGATGTTCGACGGCGACTTCGAGCTGCCCGGCAACGTCACCGCCGCGAACGGCCTATCCATGGACTCGGCCAACGGCGACATGTACCTGGTCTACGGCAGTGCGCCGGTCATTTACATCCCGTACCGGCAGCGGCTGCTGCAGGCCACCTCGGGCCGCGCGCTGTACGTGTGGGACTTCGCCGCCCGACGGCTGGGCGCGGGATCAACTCCGGGGATCAACCCCCCGCCGCCCGACGCCAACCGTCCCTTCGCCGATGATTCCATCCAGATCGCGGTCTTCATCCGCCGCACCGACACGCCCGGCCCGCGCGGCGCGGTGGTGCCCATCGCGGAGGACAACAACGAGCGGCCCACCTTCAACGGCGTGGGCGCCTACGCCCGCATCAAGTCCGCCCAGGCGACGGACGTGACGCCCGCCACGGCCCCCGAGGGCACCGGCAGCACCATCCGCGTGCAGAGCCCCCTGGCCCGCTACCTCGCGCAGCCCAACCAGAAGATCGTGGACGCCTTCGGCAAGGTGCAGCACGTCGTCGATGCCAAGCTGGAGGACGCGGGCGGCACCATCGCCCTCCTCACGCTCCGCGACCGCGTGAACCAGGGCGACATCAACGCCCTGACCAACGCCGGGCGGCCCGCCGAGTTCGCGGTCCTCTTTACGACCCAGGTCCCCGCCGCCGTCTCCGTGTTCGACATCCGCCCCGCGCCGCTCCCCGACTGAGGAGTCACCATGTTCCGCAGCACGAAAGCCCGCCTCCTCGCGGCCACCGCCGGCAAGCCCCGCGCCTTCACGCTCATCGAGATGATGGTCGGCGTCGGCGCCGTCGCGATCGTCGCCGTGGGCCTTGCGGCGATCTTCCGGTCCGTGGGCGACACCGTCAGCGGCGGCCGGCGCGTCAGCGTTCTGAACACCTACGCAGCCCTGATCGAGTCCCAGCTCCGGCGCGACTTTGAGAACATGTCCCGCGACGGGTTCCTGATCATCCGGAACCAGTGGACCGACCTCAATGGCAGCGGGCTGCTGGAGGTCCCCGGCGACAACATCGCCATCGCCCCCAACACCCAGCCCGGCCCCGCGCGCCGCATCGACGAGCTCCAGTTCGTTGTCAGCGGCGACTTCCGAAGCGCCCGCAAGCCCCTCCTCCCCGGCGTCGAGCCCAGCTCCAACACCGCCATCGTCTACGTGGGCCACGGCCAGATCGCGCCCCTGCCCGCGGTCCCGGTCCTCGGCACCGCCGCGGACCGCCTCAACTACAAGAAGCCCGTCCCCGCGGCGGACGACGCCGTCGCCGTGGCCGCCGCGCCGCTGGGGGCCCCGAGCGGGGCCGTCGGCCAGGACAACCCGAACCAGTACCCGATCAACTGGACGCTGCTCCGCACGCAGACGCTGCTGGTGAGCCCCGAGTCCGAGGAGGCCTTGCCCGTCCCCGAGACCACGGTCGCCTTCGGTTACAACGCTACCAACCCGGCGCAGTACGAAAACCTCCGCAACCGCGCCACGCAGTTCTACCTCCAGCCCGCGGCCTCGAGCCCGTTCCGCTCCATCAGCGCGTTCTGGCCCGCGGTGGGCGACCCGCTGAACGACCCCGCGCTGGCGATCCGGTTCGACTCCACGCTCTACACGACCGAGAGCGGCTGGCCGCAGCGTGCCAGCGGCGTGGTCGACCTTGCGACCGGCTCGCTCGCCGAGATCCGCGCCCGCGTCAGCAGCATGGCGGTCTTCCCGCGCGCGATCACGGGCCCGCTGATCCCGCCGCCCGCTTTGAGCATCACGCCCCGCGCGTACGCCACGCTCACCCAGCGGCCCACCACGCCCCAGCCGATCGACTTCGCCCACGCCTGGCTCAACGACCTGATGCCCACCGATTCGCGCAACTTCGAGGCGGCCCGGGCCCGGCGCGACTCTCTCCCGCTGCCTTCCGCTCCCCCGATGGGCACGCGTGTCCGCTACGAGCAGGGCCCCACCGACCTTCTCGCGGCGCTTTCCAACGCGGGCACCGCGTATGAGACCGCCGTCCGCCACGCGGACCAGCTCATGCTGTCCTCGTCCAACTTCGTCCCCAACTGCGTGGGCTTCCGGGTGGACTGGTCCTTCGGCCTCACGACGAGCGCCGGCGAGGTTGTGTGGCACGGGCTGCCCAGCCGCGAGAGCGTTCTGGCGGGCGGTGATGCGGATGTGTTCCCCTACCCCTTCAGCCTGAACGAGCAGCACGACCTCGAGCTCATCATCAGCCGCCCCGCCACCGGCACGCCCGTGCGCCACCTCGTGACGGACCGGCTTATCCACGGCGTGCGGCCCGGCGTGTACACGTCGGAGATGACCTCCTACTTCGGCTGGATCGACCCCACCTTCGTCCCCAGCGGCTCGGCGGCCCCGGTGGCCGACTCGCCCACCAGCCAGATCGCGCCGTGGGCGTGGCCGCGGATGGTGCGTGTGACCGTGACCCTCGCCGACCCGCTGGACCCCAGCGATGAGCGGTCGTTCCAGTACATCTTCGCGGTCCCGGAAGCGCCGGGCCCCCGCGCGCAGTGACACAGCACCCCAGGACGGGCCCCGCGCAACGCTTGAAGGAGTCGTGCACATGACGACCAGCAACACCCCCCAGAACCTCCCCGTCACCGTCCGCAAGGGCCGCATCGGCCAGCTGCTGAGCTCCATCGCCGGCACCCCCGCCGGCTGGCGGCAGAGCCGGCGCGGGTCGTTCCTCGTGATGGTGGTGGGCACGCTTGCGCTGCTCGCGGTGCTCGCGATCGTCTACGCCAGCATCGGCACGCATGACTCCCGCCTCACCGCCGCCACCACGCAGCGCGAGCGCACCGACGATGTCCCCGATCAGATCGCCGACTACATCCTCTCCATCATCGGCGACAGCGTCGTCGGCACGTACTACGACACCAAGTTCGCCCTGCCGCCCAACGCCGGCGGCGGGCCCATGCCGGTGCTGCTCAGCCGCGTGACGTTCGATGTGCCCTCCACCGACTGGGACCGCCGCAGCAACGAGGCGAGCGACCCCGCGACGATCTTCAGCCCCACCGGCTCGGTCTCCGGGTTCCTGCACACGCCCGACTTCTCGTGGACGCCGCACAACCAGATGCCCGACACCTGGCGGCCCACGACCCCGTGGCTCGCTGACACCGAGCCGACGTACCTGGACTTCCCCAACCCCGCCGCGGCGGGCCTAACGGACCCTGCGCGCCCCTACCTCGACAAGCGCGACTGGCTGCACATCAGCAACATCGCGCCCGACGGCCGGTTCGTGAACCTCTGGAACCTCCGCGGCAACTTCGGCGCGGTCCCCGGGCTGGGCGCGGGGCAGACCAGCTTCAACTCGAACTATGTGTACGCCGCGGGCAACGCGCCGCCCAACGTGCAGTTGACGGACTTCGGCGCGGCGGTGGACGTCAACATTCCCGCGCACCTGGACAGCCGCCAGGTGTGGCTCTTCCGGCCGGCCCGCCCCTCGCCGGGCGCGCTGCCGAGCCAGCCGACGTACGACCCGTACCTGTTCGCCGACGCCGACGGCGACGGGATGTTCGACTCGCGCTGGCAGGAGTTGTTCGACGCCCGCTTTGGGCGGAACATCCTCCGCACCGACGACCGCTACCGCTACTTCGTGGCCACCCACATCGTGGACGCCAGCGCCCGCATCAACGTCAACACCGCGACGGACCAGCGGGCCGCGCCCACGGCCGAGGAGCCCCTGGGCCTGTCGCCCGGCGATATTGATCTGCGGCGGGTGCTGACGCTGCACGACGTGTACACGATCAACGGCGGCGGCAATACGCCGGACTACGCGGGCTACAACCTCATCTTCCAGCCCAACACCGATACCGCCGCCAACTACACGCTCCTGAACCGCGAGCAGGCGTTCAACACGGGCATCTATGCCTACGACGCCCTGCGCATGGCCATCGCCAGCGCCCGCACGCCCCCGGGCGACCCGCTGCTCGACGGCCCGG
This sequence comes from Planctomycetota bacterium, assembly GCA_023434205.1. Taxonomy (GTDB): domain Bacteria; phylum Planctomycetota; class Phycisphaerae; order Phycisphaerales; family UBA1924; genus JAEYTB01. The sequence continues at coordinate 25,663 of JAEYTB010000117.1, forward strand.
CCATCACGAACATGGCGGCGCAGCTCGGCCTTACGGACCCTGACGACTGGGACTTCTCCGGCAACCCCTGGGGCCGCACTCAGACCTTCCGCCGCTACAGCACGTCGCTCTACAACGCCTCGTACGACACCAACGCCATCTTCTTCCGCGGCAGCTTCGGCGCGGGCGACCTGCTCGAGCTCGTCACCCGGCACGGCGTGAATGATCCCACCAGCTCTTCCCTCGAGCTGACGCTGGGCGGGCGCGCGGACAACCCCGTCGACCCCGCGCTGCCCTCGCGCTACAGCCCTCTGCGCAGCAACCGTCCCCTCGAGATCGAGATGGGCGCGATCCGCAACGCCAACGCCGCGGACACCGCGGCGGGCAACGACTACGACCGGATGATGCTGTTCTTTGACACCAACGTGCGCAGCCGCATCACCCCCATCAGCGGGGCGCGCCAGTTCCGCAGCGCCGTCTCGGAGATCAGGGACCTGGCCAGCGACCCCACGCGCACCATCGACCCGTACGCCCTGGGGGCCAACGAGCTGCGCGTGGACCCCAAGCCGCTGGTGAGCAGCATCACGCAGGCCGACCACCCTGTCGCGCTCCCCTGGCCGCTGACTCCCGCCGAGATCACCGCCCGCCAGGCCGACCGTGCCGAGCGCACCACGGCGACGAACCAGCTCCTGACCGCGTTTGCCGATTCCCTGCTCCCGCGTTCGGGCGTGCCCGCCGTCCCTGCGGAGCCCGCGTGGACCAGCGCTGCGCGCCTCACCGAGTTCTACGGCCACAACGGCCCCGAAACCGCCCTGCGGATCGCCGCGCACATGACCGTCAACTTCATCGACGCGTTCGACTCCGGCGGCGCCCAGGGTGAGAAGCCCACCGTCCACACGCTCTACCTGGACGGCTCATTCAACGCGACGTTCCCGGCCAACGACCCCCGCACCGCGGCGATGTGGGACCGCGATACCGACGCCAACGCCCTGAACAACCTCAACCCCACCACACGGGTTGAGAACGAGGACCTCTCGCCCCTGCGGCTGGTCGACCGCCGGCTGGCCCAGGGCAACCCGGTCACCGCCCCGGTCGTGAATGTGTACGGCATCGAGGCGCAGCCGTTCATCACGCAGGTGGCGACGTTCACGGTGTACGCGGACAAGGAGCGGCTGGGCGACAACGAGGACGTCAATGCCTACGCCAACATCGAGGGCGGCGACGACTTCACCAACGAAGACCTCATGTACCGTGTGCTGGCCTTCCAGCTCCACAACCCGTTCGACCAGCCTATCGAGCTCGGCGGCCGCCTCAACAAGGGCAGCTACGACCTCCGCCAGCACCCCACGGAGTACTACAACGTCACCGAGCTGCCGCGTCTGGACCAGGAGGAGAGCTACTACTACATCCGCTACGGCGACAGGGTGTACAAGCTGGCCGAGCTTGAGGAGCAGGTCTTCAGCACGCTGGCCGACGCCGCGGACGCCCACTCGCAGGACCAGCCCGCGTTCGGCGACCCCGAGGTCGACCCTGCCAACCCGATCACCACGGAGATTTACATCCCGCGTTCGGGCCGCACGCGGAACCTCGACCCGATCGTGCTCAAGCCCATCACGATCCCCGCGGGGCAGTCTGTCGTGGTGTATTCACTGAGCGATGCGCCGCGCCAGGTCTTCGAGCGCCTGTCGAACCTGGGCAGCGGGGCGGGGGCGTACGGCAACACCAACGTTCCCACGACCTCACGCGTGGTAAAGGACATCCGCGGCTACATCGAGCGCGCCATCGAGGTCAACCTCGGGCTGGGCGCGACCAACGTCGCGGGTGTGTACTGGGTGCCCGAGATGGAGACCGCCGGCGCCAACCAGGGCAAGGCCCTCATCCCGGTGAAGCACAGCGTGCTGCCCGATCCCGCCACCACTCCGGCCGGGGCCCCCGTGGAGCTCTGGCGTGCCCTCCGCAACGGCGCCGAGGCCGAGCCGGTTCCCGTCACCATGCCCACGGCGTTCTGGGAGACCACGGTCACCCCGCCCAACCTCGGCGGTGCGCCCTTTGCCTTCCCGCCCAACAGCCCCCTGAACGACCAGCTTGTGGACCGCTTCCGCATCCCTGACCCGGCGCAGCTCAACCGGACGCTCACCGGCGCCTTGCAGTATGAGGTTGAAGGGTCGGACTATCAGGACGACAGCTACCTGTACATGATCACGCTGTGGGCGAACTACAGCCGGCCGGGCAACCCCGCCGCGGCGAGCCCCCGGGCCCCCGTCGGCGCCATCCCCGCCTACTGCCTCGAGCCCAAGTTCTC
>JAEYTB010000192.1 GCA_023434205.1 Planctomycetota bacterium
CCCGCGCGGACCAGTTCCGCCACGGGGTCGGGGCTGTCGGTGTAACGGGATGAGAACCCCGCGTCCTCGCCCTTCCACAGGTCCTCGCAGATCGTGAGCCCCGCCCGGAAGCCGCCGACCTCCACCGTGACCGCGCGCCCGCCCGGCTCAAAGTAGCGGTCCTCATCAAACACGTCGTACGTCGGCAGCAGCCGCTTGTCGTAGAACTCAACGAACGCGTTCTCGCGGTACACCAGCAGCGCATTCGCGAACCCGCCGATATGCCGCGGCGGCTGGGTCTGGTCCACCGGCAGCGGCACCCCGAAAATCGCCGTGATGCCCGCCGTGTGCTGCTCGCCGATCCGCTTCGCCGCCGCCGCGCACGCGGGCACAAACCCCTCCTGCATCAGCAGGTCCCGCGGCGGGTACCCGCACAACGCCAGCTCCGGGAACACGACGACATCCGCCCCCGCGCGCCGGGCCTTCTCGATCCCGTCCACAATGAGCAGCGCATTGCCCTCGATGTCACCAACGGTCGGGTTGAGGGGCGCAAGGGCCAGCTTCATGCAGCAGATGGTAGTGGCTCAGCCCCGCTCAGCCCGCGCAGTCCCCCGCCAGGCACCGGAAGAACGCCTCGATATCCGCGTCCGTCCCTGTGTCCCCGTCCCCGTCATAGTCCGCCGTGTAGCACAGCGCACAGCAGTCCCCCGCCAGGCACCGGAAGAACGCCTCGATGTCCGCATCCGTGCCCGTGTCCCCGTCGCCGTCAAAGTCCGCCGTCCGCGCCACGCCCAGGGCAACGACCGACACCTCGTCCACCCCCGCCTCCACGCACGAATCGCTCCCCAGGTCCCGCGCGATGAACCGCAGCCGCATCGCGCCGGTGGGGGCGGCGATGGTCCACACCTTCCGCGTCCAGTCGCCCGTGTTCTCGTTCACATCCTCCAGAAGCTGGAAGTTGGCCCCGTCCTCATACGACAGGCTGATGGGCATCGAGTCGTTGTTCGGCGAGTTGCCCTGGTCGTTGGAGAACCAGCGGTAGTACGTCAGCCGCGTCTCGCTCACCGCGAAGCCCGCCGGCGCGACCCCGTTCATCACCGGGCTGATCAGCGTCGTCACGCCCCCGTCCACGTCGTTGGAGTTAATCGATGACCCCGGCGCGGCGTTGGTGATGAAGCAGAGCGTCCCGCTGGGTGACACATCGTGGTCGATCTGCGCGGGCGTGTTGAGCGGAACAGCCCGGTGCCACACCCCGTCGATCGCCGTGTCCGCCCCCAGCCCCGCGCTCCAGCCGCGGTCCGCCTCCATGTCGTCGTTGAACAGCGGCAGGATGTCCCACGCCGCGGCGGTAAACACCCCATCGCCCTCCGGGAACCGCACCGTCTGCCCGCCGAGCGTCTGCACCTCAAAGTAGAACTCGATCGTGCGCCCCGGCCCCGCGCCCGGCAGCGTCCCCACATACGCCGGGCCGGTGCCCGCGGTCATCGGCGAAGCAGCGAAGGCGCCCCCGCCCACCCGCGCGTAGAGCGTTGGCGCACCCGCGGGCAGCCCGCTCCCCGCCCGCACCTGGAGGTACACGCCCGCCGGCTGCCGCGCCTGCACGATCTCCGGGAATCCCGCCGGCTCCGCGATCCACGGCAGCGCACTCGGCTGCGCCGGCCCGCGCCCAGGGCTCAACCACAGCGCCTGCGTCAGGCACTGGTCCGCGAGCGCCAGCACCCCCGCGTACGCCTCCTGCGCATTGGGCAGGATCTGGTTCGCCGGCAGCACAAAGCCGTTGGCCCCCAGGTCGCGCAGCTCGATCGTCCACGACAGAATGCCCAGCGCCCCGTACGCGTAGTCCTTGATCCCCCCGCTCGTCGGGTAGATCCGCGTGTAGCTCTGCCCCGGCCGGTAGTCGAACCCGTGGACAGACTCGATCGCCGCCTCCATCACCCCGTTGAACGTGTTGTACAACGCCGCATCCCGCGGCGGCAGCGCCGTGTACCCCCACGGCGACAGGATGTACTGCCCGTAGCTGTGGAAGTCGATGTGCGCGAGCATCCGCGGGTTGTTCACGAACAGGTCGCGGACCACCTGCGTCTCGGGCTCCGAGGCGGGCCCGCTGCCCCGATAAATGTCGCTGCTCTGCGTCGCGCTCGCCCCCACGCTCCCCCACCGGAACGGGAAGTTGCGGTTGGTGTCCACGCCGAACGACCCGCCCGGGTTGGGCCGCCGGTTCTTCCGCCACAGCCGGTTGTTCGTGCTCGCCCACGTGTACACATACCCGTCCACGTTCACCACCGGCACGATGATGAACTCGAACTTGTCAAAAAGGTTCTGCACCCGCGGCGTGGTCGCCCGCTCGCTCAGCAGCGTCTCGGCGATGTACATGACCGTCATCGGCGCGACCCACTCGCGCGCGTGCTGCGTGCCATCAAAGAAAATGACCGGCCGCTGCGCCCGCGGGTTGTTGGGCAGGTCCGGCGAAGAGAACCGAATCCCGCGGATCTCCCGGCCTTCAATCGATGTCCCCGCGACAAACGTGGACGCCTGCGCCGGGTGCGCCGCCGCGAGCTGGTCCAGCAGCGTGTTGATCTCCGGCAGCGAGCGGAAGGTGTCGTACCAGTCGATGCCCGCCTCCAGGCGCGCCGCGGCCAGCGCCTGCCGCTCCGCGTCCAGCGCAGCCTGCACATCGCCGATCAGCAGTTCGTGCGCGAGCCCCATCGCCCCCAGCCGCGCGACATCCTCCGGCCGAAGCTGCACATCCACCGGCCCCACGCCCACGTGGCACGACCAGATATTGACCCCGAGCTGCTCGAGGGCCTCGAGCTGCGGCTGCGTCTCCACCGTGACGCGATGCAGCTGGTGACCCACATACGGCCGCGTCCCCGGCTCGGGCACCTGCCCCAGCGTGCAGGCCGCGGAAAGAGCAAGCGTGAGCAAGGCTGATAGTTGCCGCATGGTCCACCCCTGATAGGCCGGGGGCGGACGCACCCCGCGGCAAGCCTCTATTGTGACGCCAGGCGGGCCTTTGTTCCACCAAACCCGCACCTGGCCGATGGAGAACGTTATGAGGACCCTGGCGGTCGCGGCGGCGGTTCTGGGCCTGGCAGGTTCGGCAGTTGGAGGGAGTGAAGGCGTGTACCCAAAGGCGGCAGTCGCGGCGGACCATCGTCTGGCCTCGGAAGCGGGGGTCGAAATCCTCAAAGCCGGCGGCAACGCGGTCGACGCCGCCGTCGCCACCAGCTTCGCCCTCTCCGTCGTCCGGCCCTACTCCTGCGGCATCGGCGGCGGCGGCTTCATGGTCATCCGCCTCAAGGACCACCCCACCGCGGGCCCCGTCACCACCGCCATCAACTACCGAGAGTGGGGGATCGGGAAGTCCCGCCCCGACTACTTCGAGAACGAGCCCGACCCCGACGCCCCGACCCACGGCGGCAAGGCCGTCTGCGTCCCCGGCCATGTCGCCGGCCTGCTCCACGCCCTCGACAAGTACGGCACCATGACCCGCGAGCAGGTCCTCGCCCCCGCCATCCGCCTCGCCGAGCAGGGCTACGCCGCGGATGCCCACTACGTCATGAGCAGCCAGGAAGTCATCGAGTGGATCGAGAAGGACGCCGCCCGCGCAGGCCGCTTCCCCTACCTCTGGGACCGCCTGCTCTACCAGGGCAAGGTGAAGGAGGGCGACCGCGTCGACCTCCACGAGCAGGCCAAGGTCCTCAGGCTGATCGCGGAGAAGGGCGCCGACGGCTTCTACAAGGGCGAGGTCGCCAAGGCCATCGTCGACGCCGTCCGCCGCGACGGCGGCGAGATGACCCTCGCCGACCTCGAGGGCTACCGCGTCGAAGAACTCCCCCCGCTCACCACCACCTTCCGCGGCAACACCGTCCTCACCATGCCCCCGCCCAGCAGCGGCGGCATCGTGCTCGCCCAGGTGCTCGGAATGCTCGAGGCCCGCGCCCGCGATGTGCAGCGCATCGTCGACGAGAACGGCCCCGCCAGCCCGCAGTACGTCCACATGGTCGCCGAGGCCGGCAAGCACGCCTTCGCCGACCGCGCCCGCTGGATGGGCGACCCCAACTTCGTCAAGGTCCCCGTCAGGGGCCTGCTCGCCCCCGAGTACATCCGCTCGCGCGCCACGGCGATCAACCTCGACGGCGTGCGCCCCATCGAGAGCTACGGGACCGCCTCGCCCCTGCCCGACGACGCGGGCACCAGCCACCTGTGCGTCATCGACGAAAAGGGCAACGCCGTCTCCTGTACCGAGACCATCAACCTCGTCTTCGGCTCGCTGGTGCCGGTGCCCGAGTACGGCTTCATCCTGAACAACGAGATGGACGACTTCCTCGCGCGCAAAGGCCGGGCCAACGCCTTCGGCCTCGACCACGCCGACCTCAACCGCCCCGAGCCCGGCAAACGCCCGCTCTCCAGCATGACGCCCACCATCGTCCTGGAGACTCGCGCCGACGGCTCGCTCGGCGACCCCGTGCTGCTCGCCGGCGGCTCCGGCGGCCCGCGCATTATCAGCGGCACCATCCAGGCCACGCTCAACGTGCTGCTCTTCGACATGCCCGCGCCCGAGGCCGTCAGCCGCCCGCGATTCCACCACCAGTGGCACCCCGACGCCCTGGAGCTCGAGGGCGACATCGCGGCCGGCGCCCTCGAGGCCTCGCTCAAGGGCATGGGCCACGCCACCAAACGCCGCGACCGCATCGCCGCGGTGCAGATCATCCGGCGCGTCAAAGAAGGTTGGCAGCCCGCCAGCGACCCCCGCAAGGGCGGCGTCCCCGGCGGCTACTGACCCACGAAAAAGGGGCGGCGCCCGCGTTCAGGCGCCGCCCCGGTCAAGTCACTCACAGCCCCGCAGCAACCCCGCGTTCAGCAGTTGTTGCCCGCCAGGACCCGGAAGAACGCCTCGATATCCGCGTCCGTCCCAACGTCGCCGTCGGCGTTGAAGTCCGCGCCCAGGTGCCAGCACGTCCCGCAGCAGGACCCGGCCAGACACGCGAAGAACGCCTCGATATCCGCGTCCGTCCCCGTGTCCCCGTCGCCGTCGAAGTCCGCCGTGCCGCAGACCGGCCCGCAGTTGGCCGGCACCGCCTGCCCCACGCTGAAGCTGAGGATGCTGCCCGTATCGATGCCCGCGTTGTCCGTGATCGTCAGCGTCCACGTGCCGTCCAGCGGCTGGCCGGTGAACGCGCCGAACGACTCCCCGGCGCTGTAATCCCCGCCCGGGATCGGGTTGGTCCCCACCGCCGACGCGAACGTCGCCGGCGCGAGGTCGTGGAACACGTACTCGCCGTTGGGGTCGTTGCCCCCGCCGATCCGGTTGAACAGCGTCACCGTGGTCGAGCCGTTGCTCAGCGTGCCGATCAGGTCGCCCATGAACGTGTGGGTCAATCCCACCCGCACCGCAAGGTTCGTGATCGTCCCGCCGCCCGACACAAACACCGTCGAGCTCGCCGAGCCCGGGACGCCGCCCGCAAAGTCCGGGATCGCCATGGGGAACGAGTCCCCCGACGCGAAGGGCGTGCTCGCGTTGCCCGCGCAGTTCGTCCCGTTGCCGCCGTACACGCCCCCGCCCGTCGAGCAGTTGTACGCCGTGAGGATCTGGCATCCCCCGCCCACGCAGCACTGGCCCGTGGGCGCCGCCGTGGCATTGAAGTTGATGGTCCCTCCGCTGGAGCGGCCCTGGGCGTCCGCGACCGTGAAGCCCACCGAAACCGGCCCGGCCGACATCGGCTCGTTCAGCGTCGCGAGGTAGCTGAACACCCCGTCGCCCGCCGTCACGTCGCCGTTGGTCCCGTTGTCATAGAAGGTCTGGCTCGAGGAGCCGTTGATCGCCGACAGGTTGCCCGTCACCGTGATGCCCGTGCTCGCCGGGTTGAAGCCCGGGCTCGTCGCCACCCGCAGCAGGACCGTCCCGGTGATCTGCGCGCTCCCCGGCGTCGCCGAGCCGCTGCCCGCGGGCGGCACCGGCCCCGTGGGCGGGACGCTGTCGCGGACCGTCGCCGCCAGGACCGCCACCGCCGCGCCTGTTGGGACGCGGTTGCCGAAGCTGATCCCCGTCAGCCGCCGCCCGTTGATGTCCCCCAGCCCCGCGCTCAAGAGCGACGAGGTCGAGAACACCGCCTCCACCACGTTCAGCGCCGGCGCGTTCAGCACCGCCACGTCCGTGTCGCGCGAGGCGTTGTACACCCCGTGCTGCCGCTGGACCTCCATCGGCAGGAAGGGCGGCGCCGGCTGCTGGTCCAGGTACCAGTCCGGCGCGTACAGCTGCGTCGTGATGCTCGACCCGTCCCCGAACTCCAGCGTCACGTCGAACGACCCGCCCCCGTTGGTCATCTGGTACAGGAACCCGAACCGCGTCGCCGGGCCCATGAACAGGTTCAGCCCCGTCAGGCTGGTCGCCACCGGCCCGGGGATGTTCCCGCTACCGCCCGCCAGCCACCCCGGCGTGTTCCCGATGAAGTCCCCCGCGAACGTGTTGAACGTCCGGTTCACCAGCGCGATGCAGTCCACATCGTTCGCTACCGCCCCGATGTTGTAGCGGATGAAGTCCGTCCCCGTCACCAGCCCCGCGTCCAGCGACCCCGGCGCCCCGTCCACCACCAGCCCGCGGTCCGCGATCGAGCGGTACCCCATCGGCGCATCCGCGTTCCCGCCCTCCTGCCCGCCCGCCGAGTGGACCAGCCCGTTCCAGTTATACGCCAGCGGCAGCGGCACATCGGTGTGCGCCGTCGCACCCTCCTGGACCGCCAGCGTGAACGTCCCCGTCGCCCCGCCGTTGCCCGCCACGCGGATCAGGTACGGCGTGCCCGCCGTCGCGTTCCACTGAACCCGCGACGCCAGCCCGCACCCGTTGTCATTGCACGCCACCGCCGCGCCCGCGCACGACCCGCTGAACACCGAGATCGTGCTGTCAAACCCCGCCCCGCAGGTCCGCGCCTCCACCAGCCCGCTCGCGGTCGGCGTGAACCGGTACCACACGTCCGCCGTGTCCCCGATCCCGCACGCCGACGTCGTCGCGCCCGTCGCCCGCAGGCTCTCCGTCACCGTCTCGCCCGCGGCGACCACCTGCGCGTTCGCGCAGTCGTCGTTCTGCGGCGGCCCCAGCCCGCTCACCACCGTCGCCGAGAGGATCGCGTACCCCTTGGTCGTCAGCACCGGGTTCTGGAACGAGATCGTCGACAGGCTCTTGCCCGCGATGTTCCCCAGCCCCGCCCCGGAAATGCTCGCCACCGTCACCACGCCCTCCGTCACCGCCAGCGCCTGCGTCGGCCACGTCTGCACGATCGGCGAGTCCCCGTTGCTCGTCCCCTGGAACGTCGTCCCGTTCAGCCGCGTCTGCGACGCCACCCCCGGCAGCGCCGCCGGCGGGTTCGTCGGCCCGAACCAGTCCGCCCCCCGGAACGTCACCGTCACCGTCGTGCTGTCCGTGAACCCCAGCACCATGTCGAACTGCCCGCCGTTGTTGCTCACCTGATACAGCACGCCGATCGACGAGTTCGCATCCAGCAGGATCGGCGACGCCAGCGTCGTCACCTGCGGCTGCGTGTGCGCCGAAGGGTCCGGCAGCCAGTTGGGCTGCACGCCCAGGTTGTCGCCGTCCACCACCGTGTCCCACGTCTTCGCGTTGCCAGCCCCGGTATTGCCCAGGTGCACGATGTCCAGCGTGAACGCCGTGTCCACCCGCGTGTACGTCACGCCCGTGGCACCCACGATCGGGTTGGTCCCGAACGAGTTCGCCCCGCCGTCGATCGACAGCGCCCGGTCCGAGATGCTCCGGAACCCGTCCGGGCTGTCGGGCTGCCCCTCCTCCCCGAAGTGGTACATCCCGTTCCAGTTGTAACTCAGCGGGATGTGATAATCCACGCCCAGGGCTGCCCGCCCCGCGCACACAACAAGCGAAGCGACCGCGACGCGCACGAACAGACGGCTCGACTGCATGGCTTGCCTCCCGGAGCGGCGCGAAAAAACGCCGCGGCGTGGCGGCCAGCATACCGGGGGTCCCCCCCGGTTCAAGGTCTTTCCCCCCTCCCACCCGTCCAACCATCCCCCCGATCCACCCGCACCCTCGCCAATCGCAAGCCCTCCCCTGTCGCCCCTGTTCCGTGCGCCACAACGGGCTCAAAAGAAACAACTTGCGCACTCCGGCGCCGCCGCGCACCGCCCCGACCCCCCACC
>JAEYTB010000194.1 GCA_023434205.1 Planctomycetota bacterium
CGTGGATGTGGGCGACGGCGTACCCCGCGACGCTGCCCGCGGCGGCGGCGGCGAAGGCCTCGATGCGGTCGCCGAGCACCAGGACCCAGTCCGGGCGGAGCTTCTCGAACGCGCGGGTGAAGCGGGCGACGCCGCGCCCCAGGGCCTCGGCGTCCTCAACGCGGCCGGTCTTGCCCGCGATCTGCATCGGGACCACGTCGGCGATGTTGAACGAGGCCTTGACGTCGTGGAACGTGAGCGCGGGAGAGATGAGGTGCGCGCCCGCGGCGATCACGGCGAGCTCCAGGTCCGGGCGGGCCGCGATGGCGTGCATGACCGGCCTGAGCAGGCCGAACTCGGCGCGGGTGCCCGTGACGACCGCGACACGCCGGCGGCCCTGGACCGGCGGGTCCATCGGCGTCGGCCGCACGCTGGGCTCGTCGTTCCAGCCGTCACCGATCACGCGCCACCCCCGTTGGCGCCGTCGAGCCCCGCGGCGTCCGCGAGGTCATCGCGCGTGAGCGGCACATCGGCCTCGACGGCGCGGGCCGTGCGGCGGCCCACGAGGTCTTCCAGCAGGTAGGCGGGCAGGCCCGTGCCGGGGCGCTTCACGGTCAGGTCCTCGCGCCGGATCGGCTCGCCGGCGTTGAGGGCGCGGGTACACACCACGCTCTGGCGCGAGACGCGGCGCACATCCTCCTCGATCGGGAGCACGCGCTTGGCCTTGACGTACTCGCCGTGTCGGGCTGTCAGCTTCTCCGCGCCGCCGACGAACCTCACCAGGTCCTCGGGCGGGTGCTCCTTTTTCAGGTGCTCCTTCGCGGCGAAGGCCTGGAGGGCGAACTCCACGTACTCGCCCATCTCCCGCGGCGTGAGCGAGGCGATGTGGTCCGGCCCGCTCGCCAGTTTGTCGTAGGTCATGTGCTTCTCGAGCACCTGCGCCCCCAGCGCCACCGCCACCGCGGCGGTCATCGTGTCGGGCGTGTGGTCGCTGTAGCCCACCACGCCCGGCCAGATGTCGGCGATTGCGGCGATGCCGCCAAGCTCGCCCTGGCCCAGCGGCGTGGGGTAGCTGCTGACGCACTGGAGCACACCCAGGCGTGACGCCGCGGGGCGGAGCCACGTGAGCGCGCGGGCGACTTCCTGGAGGGTGCTGGCGCCGGTGCTGATGAGGAGCGGGCGCGTCTCGGGCTTGCCGCGGATGCCGGCGAGGGCCTCGAGCAGGGGCCGGTTGATGATGTCCGGCGATGCGGTCTTGAAGGCGTCCCAGGGCATGGCCTTGGCCTGCTCGACGTGCTCGAGGCTGAAGACGGTGACGATCGCGGCGAGGCCGCGCTGGTGGGCACGCTCGACTACCTGGCCCATCGCGTCGGTGCTGAGTTCCAGCCGCCGCAGCATGGCGGTGGGGTCGGTCTCGCCCGCGGACTTCTGGTACGCCGCGAGCCTGGAGGCGCGGCTCATGAGGCGGTCGGCCTCGAAGAACTGGAGCTTGACGGCGTCGGCCCCGGCCTGCGCGGCGGCCTCCACCAGGTCGAGCGCGCGGTCGAGCGAGCCGTCGTGGTTGACCCCCAGCTCCGCGATGATGTACGCGGGCTGCCCGGGCCCCACTTCTCGCGACCGGATCTTCATCGTGCCAACGGTATCACCCCGCCTTGAGCAGGGCGTCCGCCACGAGCAGGTCGACCTGGGAATCGATGTCCACCACGGAGCCCTCGGGGTTCATGACGCCACGCCGGTCGGCGCCGAAAAAGGCGTGCGGCCCGGGGGCCACGCCGGGCACCTCAAGGAACAACGCGCGGCGGGTGACGACCAGCACGCCGCCATCGGGCACGACCGCCAGCGGCAGGTCCTGCCGCCTGAAGACGTTGTGATTGAGGACCTCGCCTTCCCAGGGAACGACCTCGCCGTTGCCGCTCAGCCGCGCCGTCCACCAGGGGTGGTACTTGCCCACCGGCGCATAGCTCTGGACCGAGTCGGCGCAGGTCTCGCGGAGCAGCTCGACCGCGCGGTCGATCAGGCCCGCCGGACGGACAGGAACATTGGCATACAGGATCACGACAAGCTCCGCCCCGCCCGCGGCCTCCACGGCGTGGCGTGCTGCATCGTCGACGCGGGCGGTGTCCGAGGCAAGGTCCTGCGGCCGCATGATCGTGCCCACGTTCATCTCACGGGCGATGGCGAGGGCCCGCGGGTCGTCGCTGCTCACCGCGACATTGGTCACCGAGCGGGCGGCGCGGGCCGCCTCGATGGTCCACGCGATGCAGGGGCGGCCGCCCACGGGGGCCACGTTCTTGCCGGGAACACCCTTGCTCCCGCCGCGGGCGAGGATCACCGCCAGAACCCTCTCGCTCATGTGTGCTGCCCCACTCCCACGCGCCCGTGTGCCGGGGCGTTCCAGCCTTCGACCACCTCGCCCGCGCCGTTGCGGACGACGCCGTCCACCCCCGCCACCCACGCGCTGCCGCGCAGCCGCTCCGCGACGTTCCGCGGCAGGGGCAGCGGCTCGATCCGGCCGCCGTCCGGCGCTGGGAGCGGGTCGATGACGCACGCCCCCGCGGTCAACAGGCCCCGGATGTAGAAGTCCTCGACCTCCTCGTACACCGCGTCGCGCCGGGTGATCCGCGGCACAACCCACGGGCGGGGAATGCCGCCCACATCGGCGCGGCGCTCGAGCAGGCGTGTCACGCCGTCGCGGACGCGGTCAAACGCGGCGTGGGCCGTCAGGCTGCGGTAGGTCGCCTCGCTCTCGGCGAGCACATCGACGCTCACAAGGTCGATGCCCGCCGCGAGAATGGTGTCGGCGTCCTCAACGCCGCCCAGCAGCGGCGTGCGGAGGTGGAGGGCCGTGAACCCGCACTCGCACGCGGCGTTCACCAGTTGGATGGCTTGGTCAAGCGGGGCACCGCCCTGCACGATGTTCAGCACCAGCTCCGAGCCGGCCCCGCGGAGGGCCGAGAGCATCGCCATCTTCCTGACGCCGCCCACATGCACGGTGACCTGCTCGACGCCGAAGCTGGGGGAATCCAGCGCGGCAAGCAGGCGGGCGATGTCCGCCGCGCCGGCGGTGAGGGCCTGGCTTTGGAGGGCCTCCGCAAGGCCGCTCGCCCGTTCTGCTGAATCCGGCACGCAGCGGACCAGCAGGTCGCGCACGCCGGGTTCCACACTGATGCACGCCGGCTTGGCGATGGGGTCGGACTGCGGAGCGCGGGGGAGGTAGCCGATCAACCCGCCGATGCTGGCGACGGGCGAGGCCGCCGCGGCGAGCTCATCCACGATGCGGCGGGCGAGGGCGCACGCACCCAGACCGGGCGGGGCGTGCGCAAAGGCGAGGTCCTGGCCTTCCACGTGGCGCTGGATGACGGCGTCCACGAGCGCCGGGTCCACCAGCGCCCAGTCAGCGCCCACGCACACAACAGACTCGAGGCCTCGTTTCGCCAGGACGGGCGCAAGGCCCGCCGGCCAGAGGGCCTCGTCGTAGCAGGAGAGGTTGGCGAGCCCGCCGCGCCAGCAGTGCCGCGCCCACAGACGGCCCACGCCGACGGCTCGGGAACGCTCGCGGAGCGCCGCCCCGTCGATCGCTTCAAGCTCCACACGCAGCCCCGCGGGAGGTGCGCCGAGCATCGCGCGGACGCGCTCGACCTCGCCGGTGATCAGGACAACGCCGGCGAGCCGTTCGCAGCGCGCCAGGCGCGCAAGCATGGCCTGGAGCGGGTTCAAGCCCAGGGTCCACGCCCGCGCGAGCTTGCGGGGCGTGCCCAGCCCGCCCACATCCGGGTCTACGTGGATACACGCCCACAGCTTGTGGGTGCCGCCGTCCGCGTGACGCGGGCGCGGGTCCGATCCGGGGCGCGCCGCCGGCCCGCGCACCAGCACGCCCGCGGCCTCGTCCAGCAGCCCCGCAACATGGTCCGCGGCGTCTGCCAGCCAGCGGACGTTCGACGCGTCCCGCTCGATCTCCTTCTGCTGCCGCTCCATGGGCGAGAGGGCGGGGTCGATCCTGATCGCGCGGTCGGCGCGGTATCGCTTGAGCTGCCCGGTCTGGTTGACCCACTGCACCAGGTTGTACGCCGGCTCCGCCGCGGCCTGCCGGCTCATCGCCGTGGTGCGCTCGATCAGCCGGTTGACGCGGGGCTGGTCCTGCTGGTGCGCGAGCATTTCGTCCAGCACGCCCGCGGCCTCGCGCCCCAGCAACGCGATGCGGGCGGCGCTCTGGCGCAGCTCCCCCAGCCGCCCGCGCACGCGGGCCAGGTGCGATTCCAGCTCGGCGCCGCGGAGGGCCCCCGGCCCCGGCGGCAGGCCCACGCTGCCCACGGCGTGCTCCGCGAGCGCCTCGTGCAGCGTCATGACGCGGGTGTGCTGCTTGAGCACGCCGCCCTCGGTGGCGTCGATGGTGGTCAGGCCGCGGGCGGCGTCGTGCATGAAGTCGCGCTCGAACTGCACGAGGTAGGTCGCCATCTGCTCGTCGGTGTAGATCGTCCGGCCCTGCTGGTCGCGGACCCTGCGGAGCAGGTTCCGCATGCGGGCGATCCGCTGCCACTCGAGCATCTCCAGGGTGTTGAACTCGTTGAGCTCGCCGGACCAGACCTGGTGGATGGCCGCGCCGGGGGCGTAGTACTGCCCGTCGGTGAAGCCCAGGTCCTGCCCGATCAGGACCACCGGGTCGCAGCCCAGGTACCGCGCGAAGTAGTACGCCAGGTGCGCCACTGTCGCGCCGGGCTGCACATCGCCCATGGGCCGGGCCAGCCCCGCGCCGAGGACCTGGTCGAGCACCTCGTCGCGCACGCAGCGGACATCGCCTGGGAACGCCTCCAGGATCGCGCGGTTGCACTTGGGCTCGGCGATCAGTGTGACGCCCTCCACGTCCGCGGCCGTCAGCCCCTCGTAGAAGCGGCGCGAGATCTCGTGGTAGTCGAGCGCGGTCACGAAGTGCGGCCGGATGCCCTTGCTCAGGAGCGTCTTGAGCACCGTCTGCACGGCGATGATCACCACGCGGTCGCGCACGCCCGGCCGCGACAGCAGGTCCACGTTCCGCCACAGGCTCGGCCCCGCCGCGACCACCACCGCGGGCCTGCCCTTGCACGCGTCCCGCAGGTCCTCCACGCCGGGCACGGTCGCGTACCAAGCCAGGTTCAGCAGCAAGTTCCGGAGCGTGACATCCACCTGCACCAGCGTGGTCACCACGTTCGTCCGCACCGCCTTCATCACCGTGGCGAAGCTCGCGCCGAACGCCTCAGCGACAGGGCCCAGGCGGGCGCGGCTGGCGGGGTGGTCCACCAGCACCGTCCCCGCAGCGAGGACGCCCTCAAGCCCCGAGAGCCCTGCGGCGATGGCGCCGGTGTCCTCCGCTTCCGTCAGCACCGCCACGTTCCCGCCGGCGAGCCACGAGCAGTCCACGCGTTCGAGCACGGCACGGAGCAGCCCTGCGTCGGGCTCAAAGACGATGACCGCGCCCTGCCCCTTCAGCCGCCTGACCAGCGCCGCGACATGGTGCCCCATGCCGAACCCGCGGACCACGACCGCCGCGTGGGCGGAGATGTCCACCGACTGGGCGAGCCGCTCGCCCTCCGCGATGGGACCCCGGAGACTCGCGAGCTGCCGGCCCTGGAGCAGGCCCGTCAGACCGCCGTCCGCGGCGGTGGTCAGGGAGAGCTCGGCCGGGACCGCCGCGGCACGCACGGCCTGGGCCGCCCGGGCCGATCGCACGCCCAGCAGCCGCAGGTTCCGTTCCAGCAGATCGCCCGACATTCCGGCCCTTCCCCGCGCTCCGCGCGGCGTACAACCAGGGGGCCGCGGGCCCCCGACTTGTGATCGGCTGTCATTGGCCGGAGACTGGAATGATGCTCACGCTCGCCCAACTCAACCTCGACGCCCAGGCACCCACGCCCCTGCCCGGTCCCTCGCCCCTCATCCACTACACCCTTGAGGAGCCGCTGCTGCTGACCTGCCTGCTGGCGGGGGCGGCGGTGGTGCTCTGGTTCTTCTTCAACAACCGCGACAAGCCGAAGGTGGCGCTGCGGTGGGCGGGGCTGCTGCTGATTGCCGCGGCGGGGGTCTACGCCGCGGGCCACTTTGTCACGACCAAGCGGGAGCGTGTGCTGGCCCTGACCAAGGCGTTGGTGAGGGACACGGCGATGGCGAACATCGACGCGGTGGACTCGCACCTGGCCGAGGGGGCCCGGCTCTATTCCCCGGCGACGCCCGACGGGATGCCCAAGGAGCAGCTTCTCAACCGCGTGCGGGCGATGCTGGGGCCGGGCGGCGCCGCTCGCGTGACAGACTACGCCGTGCTGGAGGCCCAGATCGACGCCCGCTCCGAGCCGGTGCAGGTGCAGGTCAAGGTCCGCGTCACGCCCGACGGCTTCGGCCCGACGCTCTCGTGGTGGCGGCTGGACGCGATGCCCGCGGGGGAAGCGTGGAAGATCTCGGGCATCAAGTACCTGTCCTCCAACTTCCCCATCCCCGACTTCACGGGATCGGGACGAGGAAACTAGGCTGGGGCCGCGCCTTCTCCTGGCCGCGGCTGCGGGTCAGGAACTGGGCCCCGTTGACCAGGTTGAGCGGGTGCTTGCGGCGGGTTTCCAGCAGGGCGAACGAGTCACTGCCGGGCTTCAAGGGGTCATGGTCCCGCGGGCCGAACACCCCCACGGTGACGGTGCTGCCCCGGGGGCCGTGGTAGTAGAACGCCTCGTCGCCCCCGCGCCGCAGCTCCACCACCGCCTTCTCCGCGGCCTTGCGGAACTCGGCGAGCTCCTCGGGCTTGGGGGTGTTGGTGTTCAGGCGGGTGTAGATGGCGACCTGGAGGGTGTAGAGGGCGTCCTTGCCGCGGGCACGCTTGACGCCATTGAGGTCGTATTCGGGGATGCTCCCGGGCAGGCTCTCGAAGGGCGGCGGGACGAGCACGGCTCCGGCGAAGGGCTTGCCGCCCTCAAGCTCCATTTCACGCAGGCGCGCGAGGTCACGCTGGGCGGCGCGGTCGTCGGGGCCGCTGTACTGGCCGTAGGCGACGACGACCGACCCGCCGCGGCGTTCGGTGTAGGCCTGGGGCAGGCCGCCGACGGTCTGCACCTTGTGGAGCATCTCGCGGGCGGTTACCTCGGCGTTCTCACCGGCGGCACCCGCGATGACGATCGACCAGGCGCCGGCGGTTTCGCCGGGCTTGGCCTGGCCGGGGCGTGCGGGGCCCATCACCGCCGACGCCTCGCTGGCGAAGGGCTCGAAGGCCGGGTCAGCAGGGGCCGGTTGCGCCGAGGGCTGGGGGGCCGAATCCGCCGCGCGGGGCGAGGGTGTTGAGCCGCCCCTGGGTGCGCCGCCGCAGCCGGTCAGGGCCGCGCACAGCGCGATCGTGGCCACACCGCTTGAGAAAAGTCGCCGCAAAGAAATTCGTGCCGGCATGGTGTAAGTCCCGGGCTGGTTATCGTGCGCAAGTCGGTTTGTCATAGATTCTTGCACCAAGTCTAGCCGGGCCGACGTATTTTGCAGGGCGGGATGAAAGCCCGTCGATACTCGTCTCGCCAACGCCGCCACGACAAGGCGGGGGGAGACGCGAGGATCGCGTGCAAAGGATGTGCCCGGGGCGCGTCGGACCGCCGCCACCGGGCCTGCTCAAGGAGCTTCGCGTTTGTCTGAGATCGCCCCCATCAACCGCCCTGGTCGCATCGGCCCGACGACCCCCGCCCGTGCCGTGGACCGCGCCGCCGCGGCCAGCCCCGCCCGCGCCAGTGATGAGGTCTTCGTGTCGCCGATGGCCACCTACCTGAACAAGCTCCGCGACAACCCGATCCGCCAGGAACTGGTGGACGATGTCCGCGAGCAGATCGCCGACGGCACGTACGAGACGCCGGAGAAAATCGACGCCGCGGTTTCCGAACTCGCCCAGGAACTCTGACCGATAGACGCTCGTACAACCTCAAGCACAACCCCCGGGGAGCGGGCCACGCGGCTCGACTCCCTGGTTCGGTTTTTGGGGGTTCGTTTCTTTGGGCCGCTCAGTCCGCGTCCGTCGTCGCCGCTTTTCCGGCGACCGCCTCGACCGCCCCCACCACCCCGGCCACCACCCGCGTGAAACGCACCGGGTCCAGTGTTTCCACCGTGTCGGTCGGCTTGTGGTAGTTGGGGTTGCGGAAGTTCGCCGTGTCGGTCAGCATCACCGCGGGCACCCCCGCGGCATAGAACGGCGCGTGGTCGGACCGCATCAGGTCGGGCAGCGGCATCGGGAAGGCGAACGCCGCGACCTTGAGCTCCGGCGAGGCGGCCTGCATGCCGCGTTCGAGGGTCTGCACAAACGCCCCGTCCCGAGCGAAGCCCACGAGCGTGATGTTGTCGCCCACCGTCGGCGGCTCAAACACATCCTTGATGGGCGGGATCGGGCTCTTCTGGCTGCCCGGCTCGTCGGAGAAGTAGCCGATGGATTCCAGGCTGATCATGCCGATGACCCGCTCCGTGGGCGCGGCGTCCTTGCCGGGTTGTGTGGTGTTGTCGCCGGCCGCCTTGCCGATCGCGCCGGCCTCGCGCAGGTTTTTCACGAACCGCGTCGAGCCCACAAGTCCCACCTCTTCAAGGTTGAAGAAGACGAGGCGCACGGTGCGCTTCATGGGCCGGTCCTTAAGGACGTGCGCGAGCTCCAGCAGCGCGGCGGTGCCGGTGCCGTTGTCGTCCGCCCCGGGCGTGCCCGGCACGGTGTCGAAGTGCGCGCCGACGATCAGCACCTCCCCGGGCGTTTCCTTGCCGGTGATATCCACGCTGAGGTTGCGGTAGGTGTGCTCCTCCGCTTTCACGTCCTGCGCATCGCCGAACTTTCGGGCGGGCAGGGCCCACCTGAACTCGTGCGAGGTGGGCTCATAGCCCAGGGCACGCAGCCGGGCCTCGATGAGCTTCTCGGTCTCGCGGAGCCCCTCGCGGCTGGCGGCGTCCCCCAGCGCTGCCCGCTGCGTGGGAAGGTCGCGGAGCGCGGCCATGAGCCGCTCCTGCTGCACCGACTCGCCCGCGTGAATGGTTGCCGCCAAAGCCGCCAGGGCCGCTCCGAACACCGCCAGCTTCTTCATCGGGCCTCCTACTTCCGCAGTCTTTCCTGGGCGATCATCGCCGCGCCGAAGATCCCCGCGGCGTCGGCCAGGGCGCTCTCCACCACCTCCACCTTTCTACACGCGCCGGGGAAGGCGTGTTCCCGGGCGGATTGCTCAACCCGCTGGACGAAGGGCTTGCTGAGGGCCTCCGTCAGCCCGCCCCCCAGCACCACCCGGGGCAGGCTCAGCAGCGTGACCACGTTGGCGATCGCGATTCCCAGCTCCTCCGCGGCGTGATCGACCACCTGGCACACCAGCCGGTCGGGCTTCTCACCCCCGTGGTAGTACGTGGCCAGGGTGCGCGACTTAATCTTGCTGGGGTCCATCCCGACCTCGGCGCTGAGCTTGCTCTTGTGGTTGGACCGGATCAGCCGGATGATGCGGTCCACGATGGCGGTGCGCGAGCACGCGTTCTCCAGCGTCCGGTCGCCCAGGGCGCGGCCGGGGTGCAGGATGGTGTGGCCGATCTCGCCCGCGCTCAGGTGCGCCCCGTAGTAGAGCTGGCCGTTGAGGATCAGGCCCCCGCCGATGCCCGTGCCCACCCACACGCCCAGCAGGTCTTTGGCGTTCTTGCCTGCGCCGATCCGGTTCTCTCCCAGCACCGCGACGTTCACATCGTTGTCGAGGAAGGTCTTGACCCTGAGCTTGCGGCCCAGGATCGCGGCGATGGGAACGTCGTCCCAGCGCAGGTTCACCGCTTCGACTACGACGCCCTTGTCGGGGTCGATGGCGCCCGGGGCGCCGATGCCCACCGCGGCGAGGTCGCCCGGCGCCACCTTCCCCAGCTCGCACGCTTCCTGGATGCCGCTGACGATCCGCTCGACGACCCCGTCGAGGCCCTCCTCGGGCTTGGTCTTGCGCTTCGCGCCCGCGAGCATCTTCATGTCGTGGGACACCAGGCCGATCTGCATGTTGGTGCCGCCGAGGTCGATGCCGATGAAGGGCTTGGTGCTGGCCGCCATGAGGGTCTCCGGGGGAACGCTCAGTTTAGAGCCCCCGCCGGAGGTCAGGTATACCTCACGGCATGACGCCGGATTCCAGCCAGACCGCCTCCCCGCGTGAGGAACACGAGCCGGACGGCTCGTTCCCGCTGCTCGGAGAACGCTAGATCAACCTTGTGTGCAGTGTCTTTGCCCCGCTGCCGAACTCTTCACCCTGCACCGCCTCGATCAGCCTCTCAACGCGCTCGCGCAGTTTGTCGATCTTGCCGGTGGTCGCCGGGATGAAGATGCAGCTCCCGCTCCCGGTGACGCAGGGCGTCTCGCGGGTGGCGCGGGCCAGGGCGGTGACGAGCTGCCCCAGGCGCGGCTCGGCACGGAACGCGGGGACGGCGAGGTCGTTGAAGAGGCGGTCCCCCTCGACCTTGCCGGTCTCGACCGCCCGCTCCCAGCGCGACTCGACGAGCGACATCTTGGCCCCCCACTGCTTGGCCGGCCCGACGAGCTTGCGGTGGGCGCGTTCGATGCTGTCCTCGCGCTGACGCTCGGCGAGCACCTGGTCGAAGGCCTTGTACACCGGCGGCGTGGGGCAGCCGTAGCCCGGCACGATCAGCAGCACCTCCGACGAGGCGCCTTCCACCCGCCGCACCTCATCGCCAAAGCCGCCGATCAACGCGCCGCGCGGAGGCGTCTGTTCCTGCGCATCGGGGTCCATGAAGAAACCGACGTCCGAGCCGAGCGACAGGCCCAGCCGCAGCAGGTCGGCGTGGTCGATGCTCAGGCCCAGCAGGCGGGGCACGCCCAGCAGCACCGCCGCGGCGTCCGCCGAACCGCCGCCCAGTCCGCCGCCGACAGGGACCCGCTTCACCACCTCTACCGCGACGGGCAGCGGCCGGCCCGCGTGCTCTTCGAGGGCGTGCAGGGCCCGGTGCGCCAGGTCCTTCTCGATGGGCCAGTCGATCGTCGTGGGACGGGGGGCATCGTCCGCCCAGCGGACGCTCACCGACGCGGGCTGGCCCTCCGGCAGCGCGCGCAGGTGGACCTCATCGTGCAGGTCGATGCACTGCATCCACGAGGCGATCGTGTGCCAGCCGGCCTTTGCGGCGCCCTCGGGCTCGGGGGCGCCCACGGACAGGCAGAGGTTCAGCTTCGCGTGGGCGCGCCAGATCATTTCGCCGCCGCCCGCGTGTTCAGCACCTGCGCGAAGCGCACCACCAGCCGCTCGAGCGTGCGTTCGGTCTCACCGAACCCCGACTTGCTCCGGCGGTCACCTTGCACACAGTCTCGCAGCAGCCGCAGCGCCCGGTCCGGCGCGGCACGCCGCCCCGCGCTGAGCACGGGCTCCACCGACGGGCC
Organism: Planctomycetota bacterium; assembly: GCA_023434205.1. Lineage (GTDB taxonomy): Bacteria > Planctomycetota > Phycisphaerae > Phycisphaerales > UBA1924 > JAEYTB01. The sequence continues at coordinate 11,336 of JAEYTB010000194.1, forward strand.
CCACAGCTTCAGCGCCCGCGACACCGCCTGCGGCTGTGCGCCCTGCGCCAGCGCCCGCGAAGCGCCGTGGACTTTGCGGGCAAGGTCCACCATGGCGTACATCACGAGCTGGGGCGGGTGGCGGGAGACATCCAGCACGTAGCGCAGGTGGGCCAAAGACTCCTGCGCTCCCGCCGTGAGCAGCGTCTGCTGGATGTTCCAGGCCGCCTCCTCGCGCGAGGGCTGCACAAACTCCGCGACCAGCGCGGCGGAGATCGGCCTCTCGCCCGCCGCGGCGGCCAGCTTGCCGATCTCGCTGTCGAGCTTCCCCAGGTCGCCTCCCACGCGCATCACCAGCATCCGGGCGGCGTCGGGCTCGAGCTTGGCCTTGTGCTCGGACGCCGCGCGGGCCACGGCCCACTTCTGCGCGTCGGCGTCGCTGGGGGGCACGCACGCCTCGATCATGCCGACCTGCTCGATGAGCTTGTCCAGTTTGCCGGCCCGCCAGTTGCCGCTCCGCAGGACCATCGTCGCGCCCTCGCACGGCGATTCGGCGTACCGCTCGAACAGCGGGCGGACGTCCTCCTTCACCAGCGATTCGGCGTCCTCCACGATCACCAGCTTGTGCCCGGACATCAGCCCGAAGCTGCGGCACTCATCCAGCACGTCCGCCGCGGTCGCGGAGTTGCCGTCGAACGTGAACACGTCCACGCCGCCGAAGCGCTTCTCCAGCGCGGCCCGCAGCTCGGCGGTGCGCTCGGCGCGGAGGAAGGCCTCCTTGCCGTGGAAGACCACCACGCGGCAGTCCGCGAGCGGCTTAGAGCTGGGTGCGGCGGCGGGCTTCTTGGCCATTGGCAGGAGGATACCCCCCGTAGCATCCCCGCGTGAAACGCCGCCTTGTCCGGGTTCTCGGGTTGCTGCTGGTGCTGCTGTGCGGCGCGGGGGTGGGGCTGTACCTGCTGAGCGGGCGCGAACCGGCGTGGTGGTACCGGCCCGACGCCCGCACACCCCTCGCGGCTGAGCGGCTGGAGAACCAGGTCGTCAGCGAACTCTCGCTGGCGCGCCCGGCGGAGAGGTCCGGCCCCTACCGCAGCGGCGAGTGGACGCTCGAAGTGACCGAGGAGGAGGCCAACGCGTGGCTCGCTACGCGCCTGCGTGCCTGGGTCGAGAACCGCGCCGGGCGGTGGCCGGGCGAGGTCGAGGGCGTCCGTGCGGCGTTCCGGCCGGGGATGGTTTTGCTGGGGGCGCGGCTGGATGAGAGCTACGGGGGGCGGGTGGTGTCGGGGGCGGCGGTGCCGCGGATCGAGCCGGGCGGCGCGCTGTGGCTGAGGACCGAGGGCATGTCGCTGGGCGGCCTGCCGCTGCCCTCTGGCGTGCTGCTGGACCGGCTGCGCAGCATGGTTCACGCCGGCGGCGCGGAGGTGGTGGCGGCGCTGGATGGGCAGGCCCCGCTGCTGCCCGACGCGGTGGTGCCGATGGACGACGGCCGGCGTGTGCGGATCACCCGGATCGAGGTGCGAGAGGGTGTGCTGGTGCTGACGTGCCGGACCGAGAAGGACTGAGCAGGCTCAGCCGGGGCCGGGGTCCTTGGGCTTGCCGGTGGAGATGTCCTGACCCCGGAAGTGGCGCATCATGTCGCGCATCATCTGGGCGCCGCGGGCGCGCTGGACGGGCGTGGCGTGTGAGCCGACGTTGTTGTTCATGATGGCGGCCATGCGGCCCATGGCCTTGCCGTCGGGCATGCGGTCGGGGTTCTTCTGCGCCCACTCGGTGTCGCGCTTGGCCTGCTGCTTGAGCTCTTTGAGGCGCTCCTCATCGGAGATATCCCGCGGCTCGCCGGCGATGGTCTCCATGGTCTTGATGAAGTCCACCGCCGCGTCGTCGAGGAACTTTTCCCGCTTCTCCAGCGGCATCCTCTCGTAGTCCTTGGCGTGCTTGTCCCACAGGTCGATGGCCAGGCGCGAGGCGTTCTCCTCGAGCTGCTTGCGGGCCTGGCCGCCGATGCCCGCGGCGAAGGCGGCGAGCAGCACGGAGTCGTTGGCGTCCATGCCGCGCATGCGCTGGACGAGCTTGCCCAGGAGGGCGAGGCGTTTCTCGACGGGCAGGTTGTTGAACTCATCGCGGAGGAGCGTGTAGTCGAAGATGTCGTCCATCGCCGCGGTGTCGTAGTCGGGCTGGAAGTGCGGGCCCCAGATCATCCAGGCGCCCCCGCCCATCAGCAGGACGAGCACGCCGCCGCAGATGCCCAGGCGGCGCTTGCGGGCGGGCGTTGATGTCTGGCGCATCCACCAGCCGCCGATCGCGTCGCGGGCGGTGTCCTCGACCTGGCGCAGGCGGTCCCGCAGCGAGAGCCGGTGCGTTGCGCCGGATCCGAACGCCGAATCAAAGATGGTGCGCAGGCTCGACACTCAGAGCCCTCCGAAGCGGCGGATATTGGTCGCCATGGTTTGCAGGTCGTCGGTCGTCGGGAAGAACCGTGCGTTGTCCGCGTGCAGGTCGCCGTAGAACAGCGCGTTGCGGTTCCAGCGCGTCTCCGCCTCGCCCGCGGCGCCGGTGGTCAGGTCCCGCTTCACGACGTCGAAGCGGGGGTTGTGCCAGTCGTCGGCGTCGATCAGGATCGGCAGTTTGGTGGGGTGCGCCTCGTACGCCTTGCTCACCGCGAACTGCGGGTCGGGCACGAAGAACGACTCGGCCAGGATCATGATGCCCGCGGGCGGGTATTCCCAGCTCGATCCCGTATCGCGCCCCCCACTGGGGTCCGACGGGCACTTCCACGGGTCCATCACCGTCCACACACCCGAGCCGGGCGAGTCTTCGTAGGGAACGCCCGAGTCCACGTACCCCGCCATGACCTCGAGCAGCGAGCGGTCGTTCTGGTTGGCGCCGGTGTTGAGCGGGCGGACCTTGGGGAGCAGGAAGCCCTTGCCCTCATTGTTGAGGTAGATCTGGAGGCCCACGCCGATGCCCCGGAGGTTGGAGAGGCACTTGACCCGGCGCGCGTTGTCGCGGGCGCCCTTGAGGCTGGGGAGGAGCAGGCCCATGAGCAGGGCGATGATGGAGATCACCACCAGCAGCTCGATGAGCGTGAAACCGCGCGTGTGCTTTGTGTTCCCCACGAGTCTCATATCGGTCACCCCTGGCTTCCGGCAACGCCCCTTCTACGCGCCCGGGGGCGGCGGCGTTTCGCCCCTCACATATACCCTACGGCGGGGCGGGCCGGGAGCAAGCCCTTTCCGGCGTCAACCGGCTTTTTGCGCACAACCCCGTGCCGCGGATTCAGGTGCGTACGCCCGTTTCAGGCCACGCGGCACCGCACTCGGGGCAGGTGATCACCCCGCCCGCGGGCTCGATCCGGGCCAGGGCGTAGGTGCAGACCCCGCACACGCCCCGCCGCAGGCGTCGCTCCATGACCCATACCCGCATGTACCGCCGCTGCCCGGCGAGGGAGAGCAGCGCGGTCAGGAACGTGAGGCCAAGGCCGGCGTTCGCCAGCAGGTTGCCCAGGTTCACGCGTGAGGTCACCGAATCGGCGGGTGAGGGCGCGGCGGTGGGGTGCGCCGCCCCCAGCCACGCAAAGAACGCCTCGCGGGCCTGGCGGAGGTCCTCGTCGGGCCAGGCATCGTCTACCCAGGGTGTGAGCCTGAGCTGCTGCTCCCGTGTCTCGAACATCGGGTACAGGGGGCCGGTCTGGTTGGTTGCGACGCGGAACGAGGCTGAGACGACCCGCCGCGGCTGGGACATGGCGAGGCGCGAGAGGCGGTCCCAGCTCGCGTGGTCGGGGTCGATGACCTCGAGCCCACCGCTCTCGAGCCGCACAACCTCAACGCGGACGGAGCGCTCGGTGGTGATGGGCACGCCCGCGAGACGGCTGGAGAAACCCGCGCCGTCGGGGAGGCGGGAGAGGCCCAGGGCCAGCACCGCGGCGCACAGGACCGGCACGACGGGGTGGCGGAGGTGCCATGTCAGCCGCCCGAGCCGGGAGGTTGGGCGTGCGGGAATCTTCACGGTGCATGGTACGGGCGGCGGGTACACTCCGAAGCAATGACCGACCGGCAGCAGCTTTCAGCCGATTACATCCGCAAGGTCGCGCGCCTGTCGCGCCTGGCGCTGGATGAGGACCAGGTCCCGGCGCTGCAGGTGCGGCTGTCGGCGGTGGTCACGTACGTCGACCAGCTCCGGCGGCTGGACCTGACCGGGGTTGAGCCGCTGGCCAGCGTGGCGGGCCCGCTGAACCGGCTGGATGAGGATGTCCCGGGCCCCACCATCCCGACCGAAGTACTGGCGGCGCTCGCGCCCGAGTCGCACCCGCCGTTCATCAAGGTTCCCAAGGTGCTCGATGAGGGGGGTGGGGCATGATGCGTGTGCTCGCGGCGGTTGTGTGCGGAGCGCTGATCGCGCAGGGGTGCAAACAGAAGGAGGCCGAGGGCGCGCCGCAGGCCGCCGGTGCCAAGCCCGCCCCGTCAAAGTCCTCGACCAGGCCGACGGTCAAGCCCGTGACGCCCGCGAAGGCTCCGGCCCCGCCCGCCCTGCCCAAGCCCGCCGACGCATCGCACCCCCTGATGCTCGAGGCCCGCGCCAAGGCCCGCGACCAGTTCCCCAGTTTCGCCACGGCGTTCGGCCAGGCGCAGGACAAGTCCTCGTTCGCCGCGCTCGCGTCGTTCGGCGCCACCAACGGCAAGCGTGAGAGCGTGTGGGTGCGGGTCAACTCGCTGGTGGGCACGACGATCAGCGGCACCATCCTGACCCCGCCGACGCTGGACATCGGCCACAAGGCCGGCGAGCGCGTGACCGTCGCCATCGAGCAGGTGCAGGACTGGACCTACACCAGCGGCGCCACCACCTTCGGCCTGTTCACCCTCGCCGCACAGGAAGCCATCGACGAGGAGCGGGGCGACAAGTGACCACCGCAGCGGAGATCGCGGCGAGCGTCCAGCGGCGCGAACACTCCGCGCTGGAGGCCGTGCGCGAGGCCCTGGGCGCGGTCGACCGGCTCAACCCACAGCTCAACGCGTTCCTTGATGTGTTCCACTCGCAGGCCGTGGAGCAGGCCGGCGCGGTTGACCGGCGCATCGCGCGGGGCGAGCGGCTCCCGCTGGCGGGCGTGCCGGTCGCGGTGAAGGACAACATCTGCCTGGGCCCGGCGCCGTACGGCGGGCGGACGACCTGCGGCTCGCGGTTCCTGGAGAACTACCGGTCGCCCTTCACCGCCACGGCGGCGCAGAAACTGATCGACGCGGGCGCGGTGATCATCGGCAAGACCAACCTCGACGAGTTCGCCATGGGCTCCTCGACAGAGCACTCGGCGTTCGGGCCGACGCGCAACCCCCACGATCCGGAGCGCGTGCCCGGGGGCAGTTCGGGCGGCTCCGCCGCGGCGGTCGGGGCGGGGATCACGCCGCTGGCGCTGGGTTCGGATACGGGCGGCTCGATCCGCCAGCCCGCGGCGCACTGCGGGATCGTGGGCGTGAAGCCGACGTACGGGCGGGTGTCGCGGTACGGGCTGGTGGCGTACGCGAGCAGCCTGGACCAGATCGGGCCGATGGCGGGCAGCGTGCGGGACGCGGCGCTGCTGCTGGGGGCGTTGTGCGGCGCCGATCCGCTGGACGCGACCACGGCGCACGAGCCCCCGCCGGACCTGTTGACCCTGCTGGACGAGCCGGTGAAGGACCTGGTGGTGGGCGTGCCGCGCCAGGCGCGGTCGCACGGGAACCACGCGGCGGTGGACGCGGCGCTGGAGCGTGCCGCGGGGGTGCTGGCGGCGCAGGGGGCGGAGATCGTCGACGTTGATCTGCCGCTGATGGATGAGGCGATCGCGGCGTACTACATCGTCGCGCCGGCGGAGGCCTCGTCGAACCTGGCCCGGTTCGACGGTGTGCGGTTCGGGCGGCGGGCGGAGTTGCGTGGGGGCGAGGGCCTGATGGACCTCTACTGCCGCAGCCGCGCGGAGGGGTTTGGGCCTGAAGTGAAGCGGCGGATCATGCTGGGGACGCACGTGCTCAGCAGCGGGTACTACGACGCGTACTACACGACGGCGCTGAAGGTGCGGCGGCGGGTGCTCAACGACTTCAACGCGGCGTTCACGGGCAGCGCGGGGCGGCGGGCGTGCCACGTGATCCTGATGCCGGTGACGCCCGGGCCCGCGTTCCGGATCGGTGAGAAGACGCAGGACCCGCTGGCGCTGTACCTGGAGGATGTGTACACGGTGAGCGTGAATCTGGCGGGGCTTCCGGCGATGAGCGTGCCGTGTGGGTTCGCGGAGGAGGGTGGGAAGAGGTTGCCTGTGGGGGTGCAGGTGATCGCGCCGGCGTTTGAGGAGGGGGTGATGATGCGGGTGGGGAGGATGTTGGAGGCAGAGCGCGGCGCGTCAGCCACGAACTGAAAGACGGCAGATCCTCTCATGCCCAACGACTCGTCGGTCATCCTCGGACCCGAGGTGGAAAGCGGCACAAAGCTGCTCGTTCTGCAAGGCTCGCAAGTTGTCCTCTGCTCGTCGTCACGTGGCTTGGTTGCTCGCGATGTTCCGGGTCTGCGAGTTCGTTGGTCCGTGGAGCGAGCGGCCTTCGACCAGCTCTACCGGCATGAACCTGATCCTTTGTATGTGCCTCTTGGGACACTCGCGGTGTCGGCAGACAAGAAGCATGTCGCCGAGCTCGTTGAGTGCGGCGGGGGGGCAAAGCTGACGAGCTACGACATCGCGACCGGGAACGTTCGATGGAGCCACGCGCTGCCGAAACCACCCGGCGTGCGTGGGGTTGGGACTACGCAGCTTCCGCGGTGGCACTGCGCCTTCGCACCACACTCAGATGCATTCATCGCAGTCATCGCGAGTGACGACGCGTTCACGAGTATTACAGTCGCCGGCGGAGATGCACGTGTTGGTCCGGTCTCCCTTGAGTCCTCCTTGGAACTGCACTTTTACGCGTTCAATCCGGACTGCGGGAAGATGATCGACTCCGCCAGCGTCAGCCCGTTCGGCGTGATGTTCAGTCTCGTGAGGGCGGCAAGCACCTGGTACTCGGTTGGCGACCGGGTGTTCCGCTTTGAGCCTGGGAGCGGCGGGTCACGGGAGATCTTCCACGCTCCAGGAGAAGTGGCTGGCGGGCTCGCCGAAGAGCCGCCCGGATCGGGCGCGTTTTCCTTTTGCAGGACCTCCTTCGGCGTCTCGGTCGGTGTTCACGGGCCAGAAAGCCCCTCCGTCACCGGCGCGATCGAATGGGCTACACCCCGTTCACTCTTCCCTGGCTGGATAACGAAAGACGCGTTTGCAGTCAGTGACGACCGAACGCTCGCCGTGTTCGACCGCCGGGCACGGTTCCTCTACGCGGGTCATTATGCGCATACCAAGCCGCTGACACCTCAACTCACTGCGGTTGGAAGGTCTGGACGCAAGCGTCCGGGGCTGCTGATCAGCGACCTCTTCACCGGCGAGGAGCGGGGCTTCTTCCCGTCTCATCCCACCATTGCACCGCGGCCGGTGCTGGTTGACAGCCGCCTTGCGTTGGCGCGCTTCACCCCACAAGAGCTCGCGACAATCAACCTGGATGACATGCGGATGACCCGGCGTTTTGCGGTGAATCAGACCTGGCACGTCGAGGACGTGGCGGGTCAATTCCTGGTCGTTTTCTCTCGCGTAGCCCGCGAGACCACCCGGCGTATCGGCGTTGTTGACCTGCAGGGGTCGTGAGGCTGGTTACGAATAGAAAAAGGGCCCCGCTCTCGCGGGGCCCTCTCAAAGCTCTACTCAGTCACCAGAGCCTCAGGGCTCGGGGATGTACCGCGGGTCCGTCAGCTGCTGCTGCTGGGCCTGCGGCTGGGCCTGCGGCTGGTTGCCGAAGAGGAGGAAGGGGAAGCCGCCGCCCATGGCGCTGGCGTTGTAGACGTACCCGGCCTCGAGGGCCTTCTCGATGCGGATCTTGGCCTCGCTGAGGTGGGCCTGGGAGTAGGCGTCGAGGCTGGGCTCATCGACCACCTTCGCCAGTCGGTCGCGGAGGTTGCGGAGCTTGGCGATGGTGAGGTTGCTGACCGGCTTGTACGCCTCGCCCGAGCCGGCGCCGGGGAAGGTCAGGTCGATCATCCGCTCGAGGTACTCGCGCTGGAGGTTGCGCCGAAGGCTGCTGATCATCGGCTTGCGGGCCGTGTACTTGCCGTTGCGGCTCTTGTCCAGCTCGCTCCACACCGCCGCGTGGATGGTGTCGAGCATCTCGGGCAGCGTCAGGGCGTCCTGGTCGGCCGCGACGCGGAACTCGTTGTCGAAGACGCGCCGCACGGTGGTGGGGTTCAGCAGCATCGTGAGCACCGAGCTCTGGATGCCCGCGATCCGGTCGTGGACGGGCCAGGTGGCCTCCTCGACCAGCTCGCGCCGCCCGCCCTCGTCGTACCACTTCTGCACGGTCATCTTCTGGACGATCTCGGGGGTGAGGCCGAAGGACTCGTCGTTGAACGAGTTCTCAATGACCCACTTGAGCGCCTCGCGCTGCTTGGCGGCGGGGACGACGACGATGGGGTCGCGCCCGTTCACGTCGCCCTTGTAGTCGCGGTTGACGTGGGCGCCGCCGACCCACGGGGCCATCATCGACAGGCCGCGGGTCTGCATGCCCAGCGAGATGGTGTACCCGCGCCGGACCTTGGCCCAGCTCTCGCCGTCCTTCACGAACTTGTCGAGCAGGCGGGAGCGGTGGTACTTGGCCAGCTCCATCTGGCTCTTGGCGTAGTCGATGGGGTTCTTGGAGAAGTCGTAGCGCTGCGCGAGCGGGTCGGGCCCGCCGACGTCCTCGTCGGTGCCGTACTCGTGCCCGGGCTCGCCCACCTTCTCGAGCACCTTCTTGGGGTCATCGAGCGTGTAGCCGTACTCGATCGCCCAGTAGTCGTACTTGCCGATGTCGATCATCGAGAAGTCGCCGGTGGCCTTGCCGTCCTTCACGGCGAAGTTCACCGGGGTGTAGTCCATCACCGAGGCGGTGTGGGCCAGCTTGCCCTTCACCTTGTCGGAGTTGATCTCGCTCAGATCGAACTGGCCCGAGGCCTTGAAGTTGTGCCGCAGGCCCAGGGTGTGGCCCACCTCGTGGGTCACCAGGTCGGACAGCAGCGGGTTGACGAACCAGTCGGGGATGCCGTCGAGGGTGTCGAAGGGCTTCTCCTTCTTCTTGTCGTCCTTCTTGTCGCCGTCCTTGCCCTCCTGGGGCGCGTTCTCGTCGGCCTCGGCGTAGCCGTAGGCCATGGCGAGCTCGTGCGGGTCCATGATGCCCATGGTCAGGTGCATCATGGCCATGTCGAAGGCCTTGCCCTTGGCGGCCATGCACAGGCCGTTGAACTGGCTGGCGCGGCCGATGAGGCCGTCGAACTCCTGGCTGCCGTGGAGGCGGGTGGCGTCGTGGTCACCGCTGGCGGCCAGGGCGATGGGGTGGCCGCCGTAGGCCAGCACGCCCCGCTGCACACGGCGCTGGATGAGGGCGTCGCGCTCGCCGGGGTCGGTCATGCGGACGCGCGGGTCCCACTGGGGGTTCTTGTCCAGCCACGCGATCGTCTCGGCGGAGAGGTTCTCCATCGCGATCTCGGGCATGATCTCGTTGTACTGGACCCAGAAGTGGCGGATCCAGCCGTCGGTCAGCACCACGTCGGCGTCGAGGATCTGGCCGGTCAGGGGGTGCGTGCGGCTGGGCCCGATCGCCGTACCCTCGTCGTTGGAGAGCCAGCGGATGAAGTTGTACCGCACATCCTCCGGGTCCTTGTCCATGTGCTGGTTGGTGGCCTCGTCCTGCTGGTAGCACTCGATGGCGTCCTTGATGCCCACCTTCTCGAACGCCTTGTTCCAGCGGAGCACGCCCTCACGCACGGCGGTGCGGTAGCGCACCGGCACGGCGGAGTCCACGTAGAACACGATGGGCTCCTTGGGCGGGCTCATCTTCAGCTTGGGGTCGCGCTTCTCCACGTTCCAGCGGTTGATGTAGCGGACCCACTTTTCCTTCTCCGTGAACTTGCCCAGGTCGCGGTACACCGTCGTGAAGTAGCCCACGCGGTCGTCCGCCACCCGCGGCTGGTAGCCGGTGTTGTCCGGGATCTGGCTGATCGAGTAGTGGAAGGACTGGATCCGCCCGCCCGCGGTGGGCATCTCGTAGGTGATCTCGACGTTCTTGGGGAACGCCTTGGCGCTCTTGATGGTGGCCAGGCTGGGGTTGGCGTTCAGCACGCCGCGACCGACCCGCCCGACGCCGCCGCCCGCGGTGAAGACCTCGCGGATGCGGCCGGCGAGCAGGGCCTTGAAGTCGATCACCGGCTGGCCGCCGGGGCCCATCGTCACGATCGGCACGTCCAGGACGACGCGGTCGGTGAAGAGGTTCTTGACGCTGCTCTTGCTCTCGGGGTCGCCGGTGCTGCGGGTGCCGATGTTCGGCTCGATCAGCATGAGGCGGTTGTCGTGCCGCTTCCAGTAGACGTACAGGTCGCCGGTCTGGAGGCCGGCGTAGCTCTCGCCGCTGGCGACGGTCATGGCGATGAACTGCTTCTGGTTCTCCCAGCCGCGGGGCAGCTCGGCGAGCATGCCGCCGTCCTTGGCGCGGGTCCAGATCGTGTAGTAGCTCTGGCCGTTGGCGGTCGACACCACCTTCTCATAGCCCTTGGAAACCTCGGCGAAGGGTTTGAACTGCGGCGCCTCGGCGGCCGCCTTGTCGCCCTCCTGCGCGGGCGCGCTGAGCGCAAGCCCGCTCACCGCCACCAGTGCCGCCGCCGTCATCACGCGTGCCAGACGCATCATCGCCATCGGTCATCCTCCTTCGCGTAGAGCCCACCCCATTCGGAGGGCCGTTCCAAACCCCATGACACGAACGCGTTACGGGGCATACACCGTACCCTAACACCCTGACGAGGGTTCACCGGGTTTCCGTCAGTTCTTTACCCAACCTCACCCGGTCACCCACAGCTTCCAGCCCAGGACCCCCCCGGTCAAGAGGGCAAACACAAGAACAGCCCCCTGCATCGGCCGATCCCGCACCGCGAGTTCGGTCGGATCGTCGTACGTGCCCCGTTCCAGCAGCACGATCGCCCGCATGAGGGCGAAGATGGCCGGGACCACGGTAAACCACAGGAAGTTCAGCGGGGCCTTGAAGGGCCAGACCCGGTGGGCGTGCTCGGCCTCGTGCGCCTGGACGTAACCCGCGTAGGTAATAAGGGTTGCGACCGCCGTGACCACCACGACCATCCGCAGCAGCTCGTCGGTATACACCGCCTGCACGCCCCGGGCCGACGCGGCGTCCACCCCCATGGTCCGCCGCTCCCCCAGGCGCTTGCCGAAGGCCAGGAACATTGCCAGGAAGAGCGTGGTGTTGAGCAGCCAGGTTGTCGGGGCGATCCCCACCGCCGCGCACCCGCCGAGCATCCGGAGGACGAACCCCAGGGCCAGGGACAGGACGTCCGCGATCACGACGTGCTTGAGCCAGAGGGTGTAGGCCCAGACATTAAGGATGTAGGCCAGCACCACCGCCGCGACGCCCAGGCGGACGGACTCCTCCAGGGCCGCGATCACGCCGGCGGACGCGAGGAACAGGCCCACGCCGAAGACCAGGGCGGTCTGTTTGGAGACCGCGCCGCTGGCCAGGGGCCGGTGGCGCTTGCGGGGGTGGGCCCGGTCCTGCTCGACGTCCAGCAGGTCGTTAAGCACGTAGCAGGAACTACTTGCGAACCCGAAGGCCAGGAACGCCAGCACGCCCGACATGAGCGGCTCCCACCACAGCAGGTGCTGCTGGGGGCTCAGGTCCTTCAGGCCGTACAGGGGGCCCAGGAGCACGAAGACCCCTTTGAGCCACTGGTGCGGGCGGGCCAGCCTGAAAAGCTGGACGGCAAGCCCCGCGCGGTTCGTGCCCTGATCCTGCTGCTTCGTCAAACCCCGGCCTTCTTCAGCACCGCGAAGTAGTGCAGACCCCCGCCGAACACGGCATTGACCACCGGCGGGTAGACCTTCATCGACCCAAGCTGCTCCACACCTTCAAGGCCCAGCTTCCCCGGGAGGGCCGCCCACTGGGCGGGCGTGTTGTACCGGTACAGGCACTTCACGCCGTACGGCGCGTTGGCCGCCCAGTCCATGAACGAGACCCGCTGCTGAGCCAGTAACCCCTTGACCTGATGGTCTTTGACGATGACCAGCCGGCGGGAAACGCGGACACACTCCCGGAGCAGGGCGTCGGGGTCCTCCTCGTGGTGCAGCACATCGGCCACGATGACCGCGTCGTACGCGCCGTCCGGGAAGGGCATCCGCCCGCCCTGGTAGCGGTGGACGAGGATGGGCTCCCCGCCGCGGGCGAACCGCTCCAGCCCCTCAACCACGATGTTGGGTGCGGCGTCCATGACCGCGCGCCCGAGGGTGCCATTGCCGCAGCCCACATCCAGCACGCGGTCGCCGGGCCGCAGGTGCGGCGTGATCCGGGCGACCAGCTCGCGCAGGCGCGAGCGATAGATCGGGGCGTGGAGGGCGGCCATGAACCTGGACACGGGGCCGGGCATAGAGCCGGTAGTATCGGCACGGTCCGGTGCGTCCGCCGACGAAAGTGTGCCGATGACCCCCTTTATGGCCAGCCGCCTGCCCGCCCTGATCCTCGCCGCGTATTCACTGCTCCTGGGGGGCCTGATGGTGCTCTCAGGCCGAATCCCGGCGCGGGCCAACTACGACCACAAGCTCTACCACGAGCCCACGATCCGGCAGTTTGCGGAGCAGTGGCCCCACATTGACCTCTGGCACTACAAGTCCGCCACCACCCCCGGGTATCACCTGCTCCAGGCCGCGGTGGCGAAGTTCATCAGCCCCTCGCTGCTCGCCCTGCAGGTCATGGCCCTGATCATCACCGCGGCCCTCTCCTACCTGCTGGGCCGGGCCCTCTCCCGCCACGCCCCCCCGCTCCTCGCCGTGGCGCTCGGGCTGCCGCTGGCCTCTTCCATCTATATCGCCCAGAGCGGCGCGTACCTGCTGCCCGACAACCTCGGCTGGCTCGGGGTGCTCGGCATGCTGCTGCTGGCCCTGCGGCCGCGACAGACCGCGGGCGTCCTGCTCGGCGCCGCGGCGGTGCTGCTCGCGCTCGTCATGGTCCGGCAGATCCACGCCTGGACGGCGGGGCTGCTCTGGCTGGGGGCGTGGCTGAACTCGGTCGAGGGCCCCCGCGGGCCGCTGCTCGACCCCCGGGCGATGTTCGACAAGCCCGCGGCACAGGCCCGCCGCACGCTCCTGGCGCTGCTCGCGACCCTGCCCGCGGTCGTTCTGCTGGCCTTGTTCTATCGCTACTGGGGCGGGTTGGTGCCGCCGGTGTTCCAGGGGTGGTACCACTCCGGCAACGCCGCGGGCGTGGTGTTCGTGCTCGCGGTGTTCGGCGCGTTCTCGCCGTTCTTCCTGGTGACGTGGTGGCCGGGGTTGCGGACGCTCTGGGCAGAGCACCGGCTCGCCGCGGCGGTCATCCTCCTCCTGCTGCTGGTGGTGGCGTGCGCCGTTCCCACCACGCACGACCTGCCCGCGGGCCGATTCTCCGGGCTGTGGAACCTCGCCGCGAAGCTGCCGGTGGTGGGCCACTG
>JAEYTB010000196.1 GCA_023434205.1 Planctomycetota bacterium
GAGCGCATCAAGGGCGGCATCGGCAGCCGCGGGCCGGGCGAAATGCAGCTCGAGATCGACCGCCGCCTGGTCCAGTCCCGCAAGATCGCGCTGCAGCGCGATCTTGAGGAGTTCCAGGCCCGCAAACGCCGCGAGGTCGCCGCCCGCAAGCGCGAGCACTTCACCGTCGGCATCGTCGGCTACACCAACGCCGGCAAGTCCACCCTCTTCAACACCCTCACCGCCGGCGGCGCCTACGCCGACAACCGCCTCTTCGCGACCCTCATGACCCGCACCCGCGGCTGGAGCCTGGGCGGCGGCCTGGAGGTCATGCTCTCGGACACCGTCGGGTTTGTCCGCGACATCCCCCACCACCTCGTCGCGTCGTTCAAGGCCACGCTTGAGGAAGCGACCCACGCCGACCTGCTGCTGATCGTGCTCGACATCAGCGACCCTGCCGCGGAGCTCCAGTACCGCGTCGTCAACCGCGTGCTCGACGAGCTGTTCGCGGAAATGAAGGGCAGCCGCCACAAGGAGGACCAGCTCCACAAGGAGCCCCGGCGCGTGCTGCTGCTCAACAAGGTCGACCAGCTCCGCGACAACGCCTCGCTGCTCGTCTGGCAGCGCCGCGTTCCTGACTCCATCGCCATCAGCGCCATCGGCGACCCCGCGAGGGAGCCCGGCCTCGTTGCCCTTGCCAGCCTCACCCGCAGCGCCGCCCTGGGCGACATCGACACCTTTGACGTCACGGTCCCGCTCTCGGATACCAAGACCATCCACCTCATCGAGACCCGCGGCGAGGTCCTCGACCGTTCCTACCACCCCGATTCGGTCACGCTGCGGGCGAAGATCGGCCGCCGCCAGCTCGCCCAGCTCCGATCGAACGGGGCCCGCCTCACCCTCGCCACCCCCGAGGGCGGCCGGGTGCAGCTCGAACCCCTCCCCCACGAGACGCCCACCCGCGGCTGGGGGAACGACCTGTAACCCCGTTTCCGGTCCCCGCGGCCCCCGCAGGTGGACAACCCGCCCGCGCACGCCGATACTTGCAGTCCCCCGGGGCCCAGCAAGGCCCCCAGGCCACCTTAGCTCAGCGGTAGAGCGATGCTTTCGTAAAGCATAGGTCCAGGGTTCAAATCCCTGAGGTGGCTCTTCCCGTGCGGGCCCGCCGAACACCCGCCCTCGCCGGGCCAACAACCCCCGACCACCTGTCACGCCGGAGGATACATGCGGCAGCTACTCGGGTCGTTCATCCTCGCCCTCTCCCTCATTGCCCCAACTTCTGCTCAGCCCGCCACGCAGCCGGCGGCCAATCCCGTCACCGCGCAGCTCGAGACGGCCATGCTCAAGGCCACCCTCGGCGCCTGGTGGGGCGGCGCCTTCGTCGTCAAGGACGGCGAGGTGGTCTTCCAGCGCACGTACGGCCTGGCCAACGAATCGCTGGTCCCCTTCGACGAGCGCACCCTCTTCGACCTGGGCGATAACTCCAAAATGTTCACCGCCGCGGCAATCCTCCTGCTTGAGCAGCAGGGCAAGCTCTCGCTCGACGACCCGATTTCTCGCTTCTATCCCGACGCGCCGGACATCATCAAGCCCGCGACTCTTCGCCAGCTTCTTGGGCACGCATCAGGCCTCTCCGACAAGACGCAGATCGTTCCGCTGACCGACTACGAGGACCGCGACGCGGTCGCCAAGACGATCCTCGACGCGGCCAACCGCGGCCCCGGTGCCTACCTCGAGTACTGCAACCGGGGCTACAACCTGCTCGGCTGCATCATCGAGAAGGTCGCGGGCGTCCCCTTCGACACGTTCATGCGCGAGCAGGTCTTTGCACCCTCGGGCATGACCAACTCCGGTTTCCTTGGTGGATCGGGCCTGGACGTCTCCCGCGCCGCCCTCCGCGTCGCGAGCGGCCGCCTCGGCACGCCTGGGCGTGAGAACATGCTCCTGGGCGAAGAAGGTTGGGACTGGCGCGGACGGGGCGCCGCCGGCATGGCCTCGTGCCTGCACGACATGATCGCGTGGGAGAAGTCGCTGCGTGCCGGCACGCTGCTCACGCCCGCGCAGAGGGACAAGCTCTTCAAGAACGTCATTGAGAACTACGGACTGGGCTGGTACATCCAGACCACGCCGCGCAACACCACCCGCGCCTGGCACGGCGGCTCCGCGAAGGGTTTCGTCTCCCTCTACTTCCGCCTGCTCGAAGACGACACGTCGCTCTTCGTCATCACCAATGAGAACGGCGATGCGGACCGGATCATCACGATGCTCGAGCGCGAGCTCTACCCCGCGCTCCCCTTGGACTTCTCCGGCCGCATCGACTTCTTCACGCTGCGAACCTCCAGCCCGCTCACGTTCAATGAGCCCGCCCACTGGCTCGTGGGCCGCGAGCCCAACGGCGACATCTCCATGCGGCTCAAGGTCGAGTCGTTCCCCGTCCCGATCGCCCACGTGACGGTCAGCGAAGGCCTCGCGCGCCAGATGATGGCCGTTCTCAAGGATTCTCTTCGGACGTTGCCCGAAGGTGCCGCGAAGTCCACCACCACGGCGGTCAACCCCGGCAAACTCCCCTTCAATGAGCACCACCAGGTCCACTTTTCCGACGAGGCACGCGTGGAGCTCCGCGCCGCTTATAGGACCCGCAACCAGGACGGCACCATGACCGTCGACTACCGCCCCATGGTGGTGGTCATCGACCCCAAAGGCCAGAACTGGCCCCTCATGGTGCAGATGGAGCGGGGGATGGCGCAGAATCTCTACGACGAGGTCTGGGGCCTTCTTTCCGCTCGATAACCAGAAATCCCAAGGCTTTTACCAGCAAGGACTTACCACGCCCGGCGTTCCCGCGTGAAATTCTTGTTGCGTGGAATCGGCAAATGGGTACATTGTCCACTGATGAGCCCTTGTTCTAGGGGTGTTCACCAGATAGGGGTCCCCTGTTTTCAGATCGTTTCTCGAAAGCAGGCCTTCTGCGTCCGTGGAGAACGCGGCACTTCCACTAAACCGCGTAGATTCGCCCGGGTGTCCCGGGTTCTGTTGTGCTCGGGCCTTCAACCCCGAGGAAGTCGAGAGGAGTTGCAAATGCAGTTCACCAAGTGTCTTTCTATCGCGTTGACCGCAGGTACCGTTCTGTCCGCTTCGGCGCTCGCTCAGCAGGGCGATGTCGAAATCCCCGCGAATCGGGCGATCCCCGTGCAGCCGGGCATGATCCAGGGCGGCGGTTACGCCCCCCAGGGCGGCTACTCCAGCCGCATCGACCTCGACGTCTACGACGTCGGCATCCCCTCTGAGTCTGGTGGTGGTTGGTTCGCGTCAGGCGTGAATGCCTACGACGACGTCACCTTCGGTGGCCCCTACACCAGCAACGCCAACCCCCTCGTCATCAACGGCGTCGCGAAGGGCTTCATCGTTCCCGCGACGGCGACAGCCGCCGACGACCACCTGTACACCCGCCTCTCCTTCTTCCCCAACCACGACAACACCATCGCCAGCCCGGGCCTGCCCTACAGCGGCACGCCCGTGGTGTGGACCCTCGACTGGGGTGCGGGCTGGTCGGCCGCCGCTGGGTTCATCTCCTACTACCCCGGTTCGGTCACCTTCAACGGCTCGGTCACCCTCAGCAACGCCGACGTCTTCGACGGCGGCCCCGCTGACCTCACCGTCGGCCTCCGCGAGGAGCTGTTCCTCGACGCCGCCCTCACCCGTTACGCTGACTCCTGGCAGATCGTCCGCCGCGGCACCACCACCACGCCCCTGACCCTGGTCGTCGGCAGCTCGGATGAGTTCGGCTGGTTCAGCGCTCAGACTGGCGTCACCAACGGTGACATCCCCAACACCGCCGGCACCAACCGCTCGGGCGGCCCCGGCCTCCAGCGCGCCACCTACACCGCCCTGCAGGGCACCGGCTTCGGTTGCACCGAGCCCGCCGTTGAGGACCTGGGCGTCCTGACCGACGCGGGCGCGAGCCGCACCGGCGTTTCTGTTCCCGCCGGTTCGACGAAGTGGTACGCCTTCGAGATCAGCGCCGGCGCCCTCGACGGCCTGAACACCTTCCTCGACATCGACACGGAGAACTCCGGCGCCGACGTCTCCATCGCGGTCTACGACGGCAACCCCGCCGCCCTGACCTACGGCAACGTCGCGCAGTTCGACGCCGACAGCGGCTCGGGCACCAACGCCATGCTCTCCTTCGGCATGGGCCGCCGCGCCGCCGTGGGCGATGGCCGCCAGTACGACGGCCGCAACTACTTCAACGGCGCCGGCCTCCCCGCCGGCCGCTACCTGCTGGCCGTCGCGCCCGCCG
Organism: Planctomycetota bacterium; assembly: GCA_023434205.1. Taxonomy (GTDB): domain Bacteria; phylum Planctomycetota; class Phycisphaerae; order Phycisphaerales; family UBA1924; genus JAEYTB01. The sequence continues at coordinate 4,280 of JAEYTB010000196.1, forward strand.
GTTCCGCGTTCGCCAACTGCTTCAGCATCAACGCCACTGCCGTCGGCGGCGGCTCGGTCGACGTGAACATCCGCACCAACGTCAACGGCACGCCCCTGGCGCCCTCCGTTGCCCCGGTGCCGAACCTGGGTGACGACCTCCAGCCCGTCCCGCTGACCGCCCCGGGCGGCCAGTACGCGGGCGTCGGCATGAACGCCTACGAGCCCCGTTGGATCACGTTCACGACCTGCCGTGACGCCTCCGACGCCGAGCCCGTGACCCTCGACTTCTCCGGCACCGATACCGCCGGCTTCTCGGTCACCCTCTTCAACGGCAGCGGCAACCAGGTCTTCCAGTTCCTGAGCGCCGCCAACGGCCTGCCCCCGAGCCAGACCTTCAACAGCAGCAACCCGCTGCCCGCCGGCTCCTACTACATGGCCCTCAGCTACCAGGGCGTCCAGACGCACCCGACGACCGCCGCCACCGACGGCCGTTGGCACCTGCGTGCGACCCAGGGCAACAACGGCTTCAACTACGCCGGCACCGTCCTGGTCTCCAACAGCGACTGCGCTCCCGCCTGCGGCACCGCCGACTTCGACGGTGACGGCGACACGGGCACCGATGCCGACATCGAGGCCTTCTTCGCCTGCCTCGCCGGCAACTGCTGTGCGACCTGCTACCCCGGCGGCTCTGACTTCAACGCCGACGGTGACGCGGGTACCGACGCGGACATCGAGTCCTTCTTCCGCGTCCTCTCCGGCGGCCCCTGCTAATCACAGGTCCGTCTGACTCGTAACTGCAACTCGCACGCCCGGGTGGAAACACCCGGGCGTGTTTTCCTTTGGGATCGCCCGCCGGATCAGCGTGGACCCATCAGCCGCGCCGCTCCGGCCGGCCCCTCGGTGCGTCATCCGTCCCCACCTGCGCCCGCCTCACGTCCCCGGGAACCGCCGCAGCCTGAACGCCTTGCGGTGCTCCGCCACCGGCGTGCCGTCGGGCAGGTGCCCGCGCATGTAGTCCATCGCCCACTTGCCCTCGCCGCCCGCCCTCAGCCGCTCGATGTTCCCGCTCCGCTGCGCCGTGAACGTATAGAAGTCCTGCTTGAGCGTCTCGTCCTCATCCAGCGACCTGAACTCCGGCTCCACCGCCTCCAGCAGGTCCAGCGGGAACGGCACCAGCATGCAGATCGGGTCGCCCTTCCTGAAGAACACCTCCACGTTCCGCCTCATGATCTTCCAGTTCATCGTGAACGTCGCCGGGTTCCAGTCCGTCTCCACGATCCCGTCCAGCGCCACCACGTTGTCCTTGGGCAGGTTCGACGGCCCCCGCACCCACAGCCCGTACCCCTGGCTCGTCCTGAACAGCCACGGCATCGAGAACGTCAAAATCCCCGTCCCAAAGTGAGACCGGACCTGCCCCACGTTCGGCCCCTCGCCGTCCGGGAACTTCAGCGTCGTGTCGCTGCCCAGCGGCTTGCCGTTCCACACCGCCGAGAAGTTCAGCGGGCACCTCAGCACCCAGCCCGCCTGGTTCGCCATCACCAGCGGCAGGCAGCGGTACGCGAACTTGTCCGCCGTCTGGTCCATCCAGTCGCGCTTGCCGGAGGCGGGCTCGATGACCCATCCCGCCGTGGAACTGACCTCGTACGCCATGAGTTTGCACGTCATACCGCAAGGGTACCTGCCCGCCCCCCAACCCCGCGGCCCCGGCCCTAGAACAACCCCCGCCACCCCCCACCCCACCCCTCCACGCCCGCCGGACCGAGAAATCGCCGCCAAAATCGGGGCACTTCCTCCCCGGTGAAACGTCTGACCGTGGTGTGCGGTACGATAAGTGCTGCCGGAGTACGGTGTTGAACCCGCCCCGGCCGCCGGCCCCCTGGAACCGCCAGGACTTGTGAAAGGACGCTCAAATGATGGCTTCGCGCACGATCACGCTTTCCGGTGCAGCCGCCCTCCTGGTGCTCGCGGGCTCCTCCCTCGCCCAGCAGGCCCCGGCCACCACCGCGACCACGCCGACCACCACGCAGACCGCCGTGGTCCGCTCCTCGGGCGTGCCCCAGCGCGACACCCTGATGCGCATGATGCGGCCCGTTTCCATCGAGTTCAAGGAGCACCGCCTGGAGGACGTGATCCGCTTCATCACCGAGGTCACGCAGGCCGACATGGAAGTCTTCTGGATGGACGACCGCAACTCCTCCGGCCTCGACAAGGACACGCCCATCACCCTCCGCTTCAACAAGGGCACCGCCCTCGACCTGCTCGAGAAGGTCCTCGAGAAGGCCCAGTCCGACTCCATCGGCCAGGGCAGCTCGTGGCAGCTCGACTCCTCCGGCACGCTCCAGGTCGGCCCCAAGGACCGTCTCAACCGCTTCAAGACCGTCAAGCTCTACTCCATCGCCGACCTGCTCATCGAGATCCCCGACTACGCCGACGCCCCCGAGTTTGACCTCCAGAGCGTCCTCCAGGACCAGGGCGGCCAGGGCGGCGGCGGTCAGAGCCCCTTCCGCGATGCCCAGCAGCAGGCCCCCGACCGCAAGCCCCTCGAGGAGCGCGCCCGCGAGATCCAGGACATCCTCGTCTCCCTCGTTGAGACCGAGCAGTGGGTCGACAACGGCGGCGACGGCGCGAGCATCCGCTTCTTCCAGGGTAACTTCCTCGTCAACGCCCCCGACTACATCCACCGCCAGATCGACGGCTACCCCTACTGGCCCGCCGCGGACACCCGCGTCGGCACCGTCAACGGCCGCCGCTACGTCACCCTGGGCACCGACACCGCCGCCAACAAGGTCCGCGGCTTCCGCAACGTCCCCGTTCCCGGCATCGCCGGCGGCGGCGGCGGCATCACCCCTGTGGCGCCCGGCGGGCCCGGCGGCTCCGCCACGCCCCCCGCCAACCCCGCCAAGGGCCCCAAGTAATCCCGCGCCACACACCTGACCCCTCCGACCCGGGCCCCGCGGCCCGGGTTTTTCGTTCCCGGTACCATCCCGCCGGAGGACCCGTTGAGCCGACACCGCCCGCAGATCCTGGAAGCCGTGCAGCGATATTGGGGCTTCAGCACGCTCCGGCCGCTCCAGGAAGACGCCGTCACCGCCACCCTTGACCACCGCGACTCCCTCGTCGTGCTGCCCACCGGCGGCGGCAAGAGCCTGTGCTACCAGGTCCCGCCCCTCATCACCGGCCGGCTCACCGTCGTCGTCTCCCCCCTCATCGCCCTGATGAAGGACCAGGTCGACGCCCTGCGCCTGGCCGGCTACCCCGCCGCGGCGTTCCACAGCAACCTGTCTCAGGACGAAGTGTCGCAGGTCCGCGCTGATATCGCCGCCAACAAGCTCCGCCTGCTGCTGGTCGCCCCCGAGCGGCTCCTCACGGACTGGTTCCTCTCCACGCTCGCCCGCCACCACGACCAGCACGGCATCGGCGCCTTCGCCATCGACGAGGCCCACTGCATCAGCCAGTGGGGCCACGACTTCCGCCCCGAGTACCGTCGCCTGGCCGAGCTCCGCGCCATCTTCCCCGGCGTCCCGCTCAACGCCTACACCGCCACCGCCACGCCCCGCGTCCGCGAGGACGTCATCGCGCAGCTCCAGCTCAAGGACCCGGTGCAGCTCGTCGGCACCTTCGACCGCCCCAACCTCACCTACCGCATCCTGCCGCGCATCGACCTCGTCCAGCAGGTCGCCGACGCGCTCCGCCGGCACGAAGGCCGCGCGGCCATCGTCTACTGCATCACCCGCAAGGACACCGAGTCCCTCACCAGCGACCTCACGGCCCTCAAGTTCCGCGTCGCCGCGTACCACGCGGGCCTGGACCCCGGCGTCCGCCGCAAGGTCCAGGACCGCTTCCGCGCCGAACAGATCGACTGCGTCGTCGCCACCGTCGCCTTCGGCATGGGCATCGACCGCCCCGATGTCCGCTGCGTCGTCCACGCCGCCATGCCCAAGACCGTCGAGGCCTACCAGCAGGAGACCGGACGCGCCGGACGCGACGGCCTCCCCGCCGAGTGCGTCCTCTTCTACGCCAACTCCGACATCATCCGCTGGCAGCAGATCATCGAGCGTTCCGCGGCGGAGTCCGACGCCGACCCCCAGGCCGTCGCCCAGGCCACCGCCGTCAAGTACGAGCTCCTCGAGCACGCCCGCCGCCTGTGCGTCAGCGCCCGCTGCCGCCACCAGGCCCTCAGCGAGTACTTCGGCCAGGCCTACGCCATGCCCAACGGCGGCTGCGGCGCGTGCGACGTCTGCCTCCACGAGCTGCTCGCGCTGGAGGGCTCCCACGAGATCGCCCAGAAGATCCTCTCCTGCGTCTACCGCGTCGGCCAGCGCTTCGGCGCCGCCCACATCACTGATGTCCTGCGGGGCAGCCGCGGCGCCCGCATCCTGGAGCTCCGCCACGACGAGCTCTCCACCTTCGGCCTGCTCAAGGGCATGCCCCGCGAGCAGGTCATGAGCTGTATCAACCAGCTTGTGGACCAGGGCTACCTCGACCGCACCCCCGGCGCGATGTCCGTGCTCCACCTCAACGACCGCTCCGCCGATGTGCTCAAGAGCCGCGTGCAGGTCGTGTTCGTCGCGCCCAAGGAATCGCTCACCGCGGGCGGCCCCACGGAGGGCACGCCCCTCACAGCCGACGAGAGCGAGCTCTTTGACTCCCTCCGCGCGCTGCGCCGCGAGATCGCCACGCAGCTCAACGTGCCGCCTTACGCCGTGTTCGCGGACACCACGCTCGAGGAGATGGCCCGCGTCCGCCCGGGATCGCCCGAGACCTTCATCTCCCTCAAGGGCGTTGGCGAGTCAAAGCTCGCCTCCTTCGGCGATCGCTTCCTCGCCCACATCCGTGACTACTGCACCCGCTTCAACCTCCCCCTCGACGCCGCGCTGGGCTCCCGCCCACGCCGCGCACCCTCATCGCCCGTCAAGCGCCCCCGCCCCGCCGCCGCGGCGATGTTCGCGCAAGGCCGCTCCATCGCCGACGTCGCCCGCGACCTGGGCGTCGCCCCCAACACCGCCGCGTCCTACCTCTCCGACTACATCCTCACCACCCGCCCGCCGAGCATCGACGCCTGGGTCGAGGTTAAGACCTACTCCGCCGTCGCCGACGCCGTCACCAAACACGGCGACGCCCTCCTCCGGCCCATCTTCGACCACCTGGGAGGGAGCGTGCCCTACGAGCAGATCAGGCTGGTCGTGAATCACCTGAAAGTCAAACCGTAACGTGCCACGATCATGTCTTCATGATCGTGCCTTCCCGCGAAACGTGCCACGATCATGTCTTCATGATCGTGTCTTCCGCACGATGCTCGGCGTCGACAAACCCTTTCCATCCTTCCCACCAGCCCAGTTCGCCCGGCGGCGGATCGCACTCAACCTCCCCCGGAAGTCGCATCCACCAGCGGACACTCGACCACCGCCAGTCCGCCGGCCTTTGAACGAGCTTCCGCTCGACCGGGTTCATGTGGATATACCGCACCGTCTTGCAGAACTCTTCCGCGTCCCGGATGGTTCGATCAAACCCGCCACCGTGCTGCCAGAACCGCTGTTTCCCGTTCACCGTCACGCGCGTCAGGATGCGTTCTCCGGCCTCGCCCAGACTCCGCCACCTGGCCAGCACCCGCTTCGACACATTGGTCTTGAGGAGTTGTGCCACGTGCGACCACGCGGACCCCTCTGCACGCACCAGCAGGTGCACGTGCTCGGGCATCACCACCCACGCAAAGAGCCGCAGTCCGTGACGACGGCGAGCTTCGACCAGTTGAGAGACGAACAGGTCCATGATGAGCGGGTTGTTCAGCAATGGGAGCCGGTCATAGCACGAGAAGGTGATGAACCGCGATGCGGATGGTTTCTCCCATCTCCGCATCCGCTTCTCGTATGGACCTGACGGAGCTTCCATCTCGACCTCAAAGACACGATCATGAGGCATGATCGTGGCACCCTCACACCTCCACCAGAACCTCCACCTCCACAGGGCTCCCCAACGGCAGCGACACGCTCCCCACCGCCGCGCGAACGTGCCGCCCCGCCTCCCCGAACACTTCCACCAGCAGTTCGCTCGCGGCGTTCGCCACCTTCGGCTGCTCATAGAACCCCGGCTCGCTGCACACCCACACACCCACCCGCACCACCTGCTTCACCGCGCTCAGCGAGCCCACCGCGCTCTTCAACACCGCCAGCGCGTTCAGCGCACACTGGCGCGCACACGCCTGCGCCTCCTCCACCGAAACCTGCCCCGGCACCGCCCCCACCGCCAGCAGCTTGCCGTCCTTCAGGGCGATCTGCCCCGCCGTGTACACCAAGTCCCCCGCCCGCCGCCACGGGATGTACGCGGCGACGGGCCTGGGGGCCTCCGGCAGCACCAGCCCCAGCCCCGCCAGCACCGCCTCAGGATCACGATTGGACTGTGTTTGGGTCATAACCCCAACAGCCTACCAAACTTCCGGCCCCTGCCTGCTTCACCGTTCTCCCCCGTTTTTCTCCCCTCCCATTTTCCACGGCCCCGCAACCTCCCCCCTTGACGCACGAATAAGTTCTGGTAACGTGTCCATCGACCTATAGGTGGCCGGCCGCGGATCCACCCTGTGCCATGCTGAACACCGTCCTTTTGGCGAGCCTTTCGGCCGCCCTCTGATCCCGCACAGGGGTTTCTCAAGCCTGCCGACATTCCGGACGGAGCTTCGCCAACGGCCCCGCGGCGTTAACGATCGGCCACGGGGGCGATGGCGAGGTTCCAAGGCTCGCACGTTTCGGCGTGCGTGGTTTCGGGCAGGCCCTGCCCCTCGCGGCGACGGCCGTGGATGGCGAGGCAACGTCAAACTGATCGTTACGTTCGTTCGATTCGTCCGAGGCGGGATTCCCCCGGCCGGCATGTGCCCGGCCACCCCACCCCGGACCCAAGGAGACCGCAATGCGTCGTAAGGCATTCACCCTCATCGAGTTGCTCGTCGTCATCGCGATCATCGCGCTGCTGATCGGCATCCTCCTCCCCGCCCTTGGTAAGGCCCGCGCCAGCGCCCGCCAGATCAAGGACTCCACCCAGGTGCGCGGCGTGCACCAGGGCCTGGTCATGTTCGCCCAGAACAACCAGGACAACTACCCCCTTCCCTCGCTGCTGGACAAGGCCAACCAGACCCTTGCTTCGGCCACGAACCCGAAGGACATGCCCCGCAACATGATCTCCGTCCTCATCTTCAACGGCTTCTTCGGGCCTGAGCTCTGCGTCAGCCCCGCCGAGGCCAACGGCAACATCAAGCAGATGACCGACTACACCTACAGCTCGCCCCAGCAGGCCGCTGTCCAGGCCCAGGCCCTGTGGGACCCCAAGTTCGCCGTGACCCCCAACGACGCGGCCAACGGCTCCCAGACCGCCCCGCAGAACGGCGGCAACTTCTCGTACGCCATCCTCCCCGCGGTCGGCAACCGCAAGCCCAAGTGGTCCAACACCTTCTCCTCCACCGAGGCGATCGTGGGCAACCGCGGCCCCTGCTACACCGCTCAGGGCAGCGGCGCGACCCTCGTCTGGGTGCTGAACCAGACCACCAACACCACCCCCACCCAGCCGGTCGGCGTCGCCAGCAACACGCTGCTGATCCACGGCGCCCGCACCACGTGGGAAGGCAACATCGCCTACAACGACAACCACGTGAACTTCGAGACCCGCGCTGACCCCGAGGGCACCCCCTTCACCTTCATCAACCTCCCCGCCGGCCAGCGTTCCCAGACGGACAACCTGTTCGTCAACGAGAACGACAAGACCCGCCTGGCTGACACGGACCTCCTGACCGTGAACCCGGGTGGCGGCGACAGCGCCGGCGCCTGGACCAACAACTACCTCCGCGTCTGGGCGGGTGGTACCGGCAACAACATCACCGGTCTCACCGCCGTTCAGCCCTGGTACGACTGATCCAAGGCCACGGCCAGAGCACTCAGCTCTGATCTGAAAACCATCAAGGGCCCGGGGCACACGCCCCGGGCCCTTGTGTTTTTGTCCAGGATTAGAAAGTGGTCACAACTTCCCCTCCACAACCTCCACCACCCCATGCAGCACCAGCATGTGGACCTCCTGCACCCGGTCCGACGTCTCCCCCGGCGCCACCAGGGCCACATCGCACACCCCCCGCAGCGTCCCGCCGCCGCGGCCCAGCAGCCCGCACACCCTCACCCCCGCGACACGCGCCGCCTCCGCGGCGAGCACGCAGTTGGGCGAGTTCCCGCTGGTTGAGAGCACGATCAGCACATCCCCGCGCCGGCCAAGGGCCGTCACCCAGCGTGAGAAGACGTGCTCAAACCCGTAGTCGTTCGCCGTGCAGGTGATGTGCCCCGGCTCGGTGCAGGCGATGGCGGGCAGGGGCCGGCGGTCGTTCCTGAACCGCCCCGTCAGCTCCTCCGCGAAGTGGGCCGCATCGCACAGCGACCCGCCGTTACCGCAGATCAGCACCTTGTTCCCGGCCGCGATCGCCCCCGCCACGGCGTCGGCGATCCGACCCGCCGCCGCCTGTGCCGCGGGGTCTGCGAGGAATGCGTCAAGGGCCGACCTGGCGCCCTCGAACGCGCCGCGGAGCGTGTCCTGAGTGTTCATCCCGACAGGGTACCGTCCCTACCGAACCTCCACCCCCGCCGGCAGCGCCGCCAGGAACAGCCGCCCGTACCGCTGCTTCAGAACCCGGTCATCCAGCACCACCACCCGCCCCCGGTCCTGACGGCTGCGGATCAGCCGCCCGAACCCCTGCTTGAACCGGATAATCGCCCGCGGCAGGGAATCCTCCATAAACGGGTTCCCCCCCCGCGCCTCGATCAGCTCGTACCGCGCCTGCGTCAGCGGCCGGTCCGGCGGGTCAAAGGGCAGCTTCGTGATGATGACGTTCCGCAGCCCGTGCCCGCGCACATCCACCCCCTGCCAGAAGCTCGCCGCCCCCAGCAGCACGCTCCGCGGGTCTTCACGGAACCGCTGGAGGATCAGCGTGCGGCTGCCGTCGCGGCCTTGAGCAAGCATCGGGTAGCCGAGCTTCGCGAGCGGCCCGGCCAGGTCCCGCGCCACCGAGTTGAGCGTCGCGAAGGAGGTGAACAGCACGAACGCCCCGCCGTCGGTCGCCTGCACGTGCCGCAGGATCGGTGCCGAGAGCGGGTTGCGGAACTGGGACGATGAACCGGCGAGACGCCGAGCCGGTGACTCGTCGTAACGGATCACCGCCTCGTCCTCGCCACTTTCGCTCTTTCGCTCTCTCGCACTCTCGCTCTCAATGTAGAACTCCACCTGCCGCGCGTAGTCGAACGGCGACCCGAGCTGCAGGGTCTTCGCCCCCTCGCACCCCAGCCGGTCCATCGCGTGCGAGAACGCCGTCTCGGCCTTCTCCAGCGGCTCATCGCCCGACACCGTCCGCGTCGCCAGCGTCGCGCTCGTCAGCGTCACGCTGCACTCCCGCCCGAACAGCCGCTCCTTCAGCAGCGCCGCGACCTCGACCGGCGAGCACGCGATCGTCACCCGCTTGTACGAACCGCGCCCCAGCCCCGCGTTGCCCGCCAGCGCATCGTCATCGCCCCCGCTCACTTCCACCCAGTACGCGTTGTTCGGCTGGCCCTGGCTGATGAGCTGCTCGGCCGCGCCCGCGATCAACTCCGCCCGCTGCGCGTACGCGTTCAGCTCGTAGCGGTCCGGCTCGCCCTTCACCTGCTCGCGCAGCCCCTTGAGCCCCAGGGAGAGGTCCCGCATCACCTGCGTCAGCACGTTGCGGACGACCCCCGCCTCACGGATGCGCACCGAACGGTTGGGCTCCGCGCTGGCCCACCCGCCCGGGCCCGATTCGGTCAGGGCCGCGAGGCTGTCAAAGAAGCCGCGGCTGGCCTCCTGCGCCTGGTTCACCAGCATGATGCACCGGTCCAGCCCCGCGGTGTCGCCGATGGCGATCCCAAGCTGCGGCAGGTACCCCTTCCCCGACCGCCCCTGATACAGCGTGCTCAGCAGGTGGTTGACCCGCCCCTCGCTGAGCGAAATCCCGAAGTGCTCGCTGGCGACCTCCTCGACGTTGTGCGCCTCATCGAGGATCACGTGCTGGTACGCGGGCAGGAACCCGACCTCCTGCGCCCGCAGCGCCAGGTCGCTGAAGAACAGCGCGTGGTTGCAGATGAGCAGGTTGGCCCCGTCCAGCTCGCGCCGAGCGCTCTGGTAGAAGCACCGCTCGTAACTGGGGCACTTGCGGCCCATGCAGTTGCCGCTGTCGGACTGCACCTTGTCCCACACGCCCATCCGCTCCAACGGCGGCAGCGTCGAGAGCGTGCCGTCCCTGGTCGAGTCCGACCACGACACGATCTGCTCCAGCGACCGCCGCTGCGCCGGGTCGGAGAAGAGCCGCTCCCGCCGCTCGTAGGCCTGCTTCATCCGCCGCAGCGAGACGTAGTTCCCCCGCCCCTTCACCAGCACCGGCTTGAGGTCGCGCTTGAGCCCATCGGGCCCGCGCAGCGGCGTGCCCGCCTCTTCCAGCTCCCGCACCATTTGCTCCAGCAGCGGGATGTCCTTCTGGATGAGCTGCTCCTGGAGCGAGATGGTGTTGGTCGCCACGACCACCACCTGCCCGTGCAGCAGGCACCGCAGCACCGCGGGCACCAGGTAGGCGAACGACTTGCCTACCCCCGTCCCCGCCTCCACGAGCAGGTGCGACTTGTGCTCCATCGCCTCCGCCACCGCGCGGGCCATCTGCAACTGCTCCGGGCGCGGCTCAAAGTCCGCGCCCATCAGGCGTGCGACAGGCCCACCGGGCGCGAGGATGTCATCCAGAGCAAGCACGCAGAGCCCTCAACAGACCTATCCGACCTAGCTTTTCTTTATACCCAAAGGCTTCCGTGCCGGCTCGCCGTCAGCCCGCGGGTACAGCTTGGGCGTGGCGCTCCCCTTCTCCAGCACCACCACCCTGCCCGTGGGTGTGTCCACCGTCGCCGCGTGGACCGCCTTGAGCTGGTGCAGGGCCTCCTTGGCCTCCTCCAGCTCCTCCTCGGCCTTCTGCCCCTTGATCAGCAGCACCAGCCCGCCATCGACTTTCGCGAACGGCACGGTGAGCTCCGCCAGCGTCGCGACCCTCCCCACCGCCCGCGCCGTCACGACGTCGTACGCCTCGCGGTGCCCGCCGGTCCGCTCGCCGGAGGCCGCCCTCTCGCCGCGGTCCTGCCCCGCCGTCTCCGCCCTCCCCTGCACCACCCGCAGGTTGGTGAGCCCCAGCCCCGCCGCGACCGCGCGCAGGTACTCCACCTTTTTGCCCGTGGCCTCCAGCAGCGTGAACCGCAGGTGCGGCATCACCACCGCCAGCGGCACCCCCGGCAGCCCGCCGCCGCTCCCCACATCCAGCACCCCCGCCCCCTCCGGCAACTCGGCCAGCAGCGGCATCAGCGTGAGCGAATCGAGGATGTGCTTTTCCCACGCCGCCTCCGGCTCGGTGATCGCCGTGAGGTTCAGCGCCTTCTCGTTGGCCTCCAGCAGCATGGCCAGGAACCGGCCCAGCTTCTCGACATCGCCCTCCTCAAACTCCACGCCCAGCCCCGCGGCGGCCTCCAGAAACGAGGGCGGGGCCGGCAGCGGGCGGGTCGCGCCGAAGTCAAAGGCCAGGCGGGGTCGATCGGGGGGGGGAGGGGGCTTGGGCATCGGGGCATTGTTGCCCGGCGGCAGCCCAGTCATCAATCTAGTCGTCCGCGTACGCGAACTCGAAGCTTTTCCGCATCGTCTTGCGGGGGTGGTGGATGGCGATGTTCACGATCAGCCCGGCCATGAGCCACACCGTCAGCATGCTCGACCCGCCGTGGGACAGGTACGGCAGCGTGATCCCGATGATCGGCAGCACGCCCAGGTTCATGCCCACGTTGATGAACACCTGCGCCGCCATGAACGCCGTCAGCCCCACGATGGTCAGCCGTCCAAAGGGCTCGCGGCACACCCCCGCCGTGAGCAGCGCCCCCACCACCCACACCAGGTACAGCCCCAGGACCCCCAGCCCCCCCAGCAGGCCGAAGCGCGAGCAGATGACCGCGTAGATCATGTCCGTGTGCCGCTCGGGCAGCGCGTTGTACTTGAGCAGCATCCGGGAGTGCTCATCGCCCGCGCCCGCCACGCCGCCCGCGCCCACCATCCGCTGGGCGGTGACGGACTGCATGTTGATGTCCTGGTCCGCCTGCGCGTTGCTGCCCTCAAACTGCCACAGCAGCCCCACGATCCGCTGCTTCTGGTGGGGTTTGAGCAGCGGGTACGTCGTCGGCCCCGCCATGAACGCGCACAGCACGATCAGCGACAGGTGCTTGAGCTTGGCCCCCGCCGCCACCAGCACCGCGAACAGCACCGGGATGAACAGCATCGCCTGCCCCAGGTCGGGCTGGAGCAGGATCAGCGACACCGGCACGAACGTGATCACCGCCGGCGGGAACAGGCCCTTGAAGGTCCGGTGGTTGCTCTTGAACCGCAGGTACCACGAAATCACCAGCACGAACACGATCTTGGCCAGCTCGCTGGGCTGGAAGTCCGCGGGCCCGAAGTTGATCCACGCCCGCGCGCCGTTGCGCGGGTGAACAATCGACGCCGGCACAAAGGGGATGAGCAGGAACACCAGCAGCCCCACCGAGAACGCCAGCAGCACCCACGACGCCGCCCCATACCAGCGGTAGTTGGGCACCGCCACCACGCACGCCGCGACCACACCCGCCGCGACGAACACCGCCTGGCGTGAGGCGATCCGCCCCAGCTCCAGGAAGCCGTGCGGCTGCACCGACTCGGCCACATCGATCGCGTACACCCCCACCAGCGACAGCCCCAGCGAGGCCAGCACCACGAGCCACGCCGGCCCCCCGGCGCGCAGCAGCTCCAGCGCCCGCTCCCCCAGGGAGCTCACGAACCCCGACGCCGCGCTGGACCGCGTGTAGGGCACGCTACAGGTACCCCTCGGCGATCAGCGCGTGGATGATCTGGTTGCAGATCGGGCCCGACACTTTGCCCCCGCTCCCGCCGAAGTCCGTCACCACCGAGATCACGTACCGCGGCCGGTCGCGCCCCACCATGATCACGAACCACGAGTGATCGCCCGCCGCGAGCACCTGGCGCGGCTCAGGGCCGGTCTCGCCGTCGGGGTCCCCCACCACGGGCGACGCCGCGGCGGTCCCGGTCTTGCCCCACACCCGCACGCCCGGGGCGTTGAAGATGTTCTCGCGCTCGCCCCCGGGCATGGTGATGTGGTGGCCCGTGCCGTCGGACTCCGCCACCGACATCCGCAGCCCCTCCATCGCCTCCTCGACCACCCGAGAGCTCAGCCGCAGGTCGGCCCCGTCGGGCGGGTTCTGGCCCATGATGAGGCGCGGGTGGCAGCGTGTGCCGTACCGCGCCAGCGTCGCGTACGCCGCCGCGGCGTGCAGCGGGGTCCATGTCACCGGCCCCTGGCCGATCCCCATCTGCACCGCATCTGGCAGCTTGAGCGTCGCCGCGTTCCCATTGAGCCCCAGCGAGCCGGCGAACTCCTGCCCCACGCCGATGTTGAACCGCTGGCCGACGCCAAAGTCGCGGTAGACGTCCTGGATGCCGTCCACGCCCAGCCGGTTGCCCAGCGTGAAGAAGAAGATATTGCACGAGACCATGATCGCCTGCGGCCCCGTGAGGTCATCGCCCAGCCGCGCGTTGTGCGTGGTGTGGAACTGCTTGTAAATCCAGCAGCGGAACATGTCCGGGCGGTTGGGGTAGAAGTGCCCGGTGCACGCGATCCGCTGGTGGACGGCGTAGTCCTGCCGCTGCTCCGCCCCGGCCAGGATTAGCGGCTTGACGATCGAGCCCGGCTGGTAGGGCTTGGCGATGGCCCGGTTCAGGTACGCGGTGGTCAGCGGGTCGCCGTACACCTCTTCCGGCCGCTCCCGCGCCTGCTCGCGCGTGTAGCTGGGCATGGACACCATCGCGAGGATGTCCCCGCTGTCGATATCCAGCACCACCGCGGCACCCTCCAGGGGCGCGCCCAGCTTCGGCGTCCCGGGGATTTCGGGGTGCGTCAGCGACAGCGGCGCCTGCCACGGGGCGACCACCGCCAGCCCCAGCTCGGGGCTCATCACCGCCTGCACCCGCGCCTGGAGCATGGCGTCGAGGGTGAGCATCACATCACGGCCCTTGACCGGCTCCACGTACAGCCTGTCGTCGTTGTCCAGGCGCGAGGTCTGGAGCCCCCGCAGGCCGCGCAGGGTGTTCTCCTGCGACGATTCCACGCCCGTATCTCCGACCCGGTCGCCCTCGCGGTAGACGCCGCGGTCCGAACCGCCGTCGATGATCGCCGCCTCCCGGGCCGCGGGGTTCGCGGCGAGGAACTCCGCCCGGCGGGTGAGGTCCTCCTTCTGCACCCGGTTTCGGATCCGCCCCAGGATGTGCGTCGCCACGCCGTCCACCCGCACCTCCCGCACCGCCTCCAGCCGCAGCGGCCCCGGCATCGTCGAGAGGTCGATGGGGACGTTCGCCGACTCCATCGGGTAGTCGCGGTCGCCCCCGTCGATCACCGTGAGCCCCGGCATCGCCTCCACGAACGACTTGAGGTCCGGGTTGTCGCTGGGCCGAACGCCGTCCGCCTGGGAGGGGTCGAGCTCAACCTCGTCCCACGCCAGCCGCCGGCACTGGAAGCCCACCTCGTCACTCACCCTGAACGCCACCACGTGGTTCTGGGCCGTCTCCGCGATCGGCTGCTCGCCGTGCCGGACGATGTTGCGCAGCTCTGTCTCGTTGACCTTCTTGCCCGAAGCGTCCAACGCCGTCACAACCCCCCGCGCGATCACCCGCAGCACCTGGTCGGCGTTGGGGTCCACCGTCGCCTCGACCCGCTTCCACGCCTCCCCCACCACTTGGGCCTCAACGCCCAGCTTCTGGGCCAGCGACCGGCGGATCAGCACCTCGCTGTTGTGTCGCTGCTTGCGCGTCACCTCCGCCACGATCTGGTCCCGCCGCTTGTCCAGCTCCTCGCGCGTAATCCCCAGCCTTGAGGCGAGCTCGTTCCACCCCCGGTCCAGGTGCAGCAGGTACGCCGACCGGTACCGGGCCATGTGCGCCTGCCGCTCCTCGGCGTCCATATCCGCCCAGCGCAGGCCGGCCCCCCGCCGCGCCGCCCGGCGGGACTGGTCCGCCACCCACTGCCCCGTGATGACGCTGTACGCCACGGCGACGTCGTAGCTGGGCCGGTCCTGGGCCAGTACCCGCCCCTTGCGGTCCAGGATGCTGCCCCGGACCGTGGACGTCCACTGCCGCCGCACCAGCCGCCTTTCCGCCTCCTGCCGCAGGTCCTCCGACCGCACCACCGTCAGGCTCACCAGCCGCACCAGCAGCGGCAGCATGGCCAGCCCCAGCAGGCTCAGCAGCAGCAGCAGCCGGCGGTGGAACATGCTCGGGAAAAGGCTTGAAATGGCGTTGAGCGGCGACATGGCGTGCGCGGGGGCTCCGGGGGCGCGATGATAGAGGATCGGCCCGTCGGGCCCGGTTCATCGAATCCCCGTCATCGGTGGAACCGCCCGGCGGGCGACAGGTTCTGCGCAGGTGTTTCCGCGGGTTACTTCTCGACCGGGAGCCCCGCCCCCACCCACGCCCGCCAGCCCCCGTCCATCGAGGTGACGTTCGTGTACCCCATCTTTTTGAGGTTCTCCGCCGCGAGCACCGACCGGAACCCGCCCCCGCAGTACAGCACGATTTCCGCGTTTACGTCCGGGATCGCCCCCTCCACATCCCGCTCGATCACGCCCTTGCCAAGGTGTACCGCCCCGGGCAGGTGCCCCGCGGCCCACTCGCTCTCCTCGCGCACATCAACCAGGTGGAACCGCTCGCCCCGCTGCACCCGCGGCGCGATGTCCGCGATCGTGCATTCCTTCACCAGCTTCCGCGTGTCATCGACCAGCTTCTGGAACCTCGCCGCGTGCTTGGCCATGGGCCCGCTCCTCTGTTCCCGCGCACAAAAAGAACGCAGGAGCAAAGGGTAGGCGACGCCGCCATCCAGTGCTCCTGCGCCGTGGGGGCGAGGGTCAATCGCTCAGTCGCGGCTCACACGTCCACCGTGTACCTGGCCCAGACAAAGCTCGTCACGGGCCGCCCGCCGATGTCCAGCACCTGGTTCGGCCGCATCGAGATGGTGTACTGCCCGTCCACCACCGGGCGGACGAAGCGGTACCTCGCATCCACCACCGTCCGGCCCTGGGAGTCCACCCGTGTCGTCTTCGACACGAGCGTCGCGAAGCTGCCGTACCCGTTGGGCCCAAGGGCCACCAGGTCCTGGTTGCCGACGGTCGCGAAGTCGATGCCCGTGTTGTCGGTGTAGGTGACGAGCACCTCCATGCCCGTGCCGGTGATCGTCGGGGCCGTCGGGGGCCGGCTGATCGAGGGCTGGTCGAACCACAGCCCGAAGGTGCGGAACACCCCCGAATGTACGCCCACGCCCGCGCCGTCCGTCACCGCGTTCGCGTTGGTCGAGAGCCGCCAGGCGCCGTTATCCGCAGCGCCAAACCCGAAGCCATCCCAGATCCGGTACTTCACCACCACCGACGTGGAGCTCTCCTGCACCGGCGTCCCCACCGGCGTCCCCTGGATCGTGATCGAGCCGTTGCTCACCTTCACATCGCCAGCGCCGATCGACGCCAGGTTGATCCCCTGCGGGTCGGTGTACCGCACGTTGACCACCCAGTCCGTGCTCGTCATCGCGGTGCTGACGTACTCGACCTTGGGGTTGCTCCACCAGAGGCTGTAGGTCCGCAGCGTCTGCGCCGGGATCGCGTGGCTCGGCCCGTCCAGGTCGCGAACCTGGTTCCCGTTCATCTTGAGCGTGTAGTGGCCGTTGTCGGACCAGTCCCACACCCCGCCGATCGCCGGCACGCGGTACGTCGCCGTCCAGCTCCCGTCGGAGTTCTGGACGAACTCCTGCGAGCGCACCCACTGGGTGGTGTTGTCGCTCACCCGGGTCAGCCCGACCTCGCCGAAGCCGATGGTGGCGCCGTCGATGCCCGTGTTGTCGCTGTAGCGCAGCCTCACGACGAACTGGTCTCCGGTTGTGATCGCACTCACAACCTCCGCCTTGGGCGTGCTGAACCACAGCCCGAAGGTCCGTAGGTTCGTCGCCGGCACCTGCTCGCCGCCGCTGTCCGTGACGCCGCCGGCCACCGTCGCGAGGGTGTACTGCCCGTTGTCCGAGTAGTCCCACGCCGTGCCCTGGGCCGGCACCTTGTACACCGCCCGGATGGACGTGTCGTTGCCCGCGAAGTCGCGCGTGAAGCTCTGGAGCACGCCGAGCTGGTTGTACCCGCCCGGGCCCGTCACGCGGATGTCGTTGTTACCCAGCGTCGCCGTGTTGATGCCGTCGGTGTCGGTGTACCGCACCACGATCGTCCAGTCCGTCTGGTGGACGGTCGTCCCCGCGTACGCGGCCGCCGCCAGCATCCGCCGGTCTTCCATCTGCTCAAACGCCGCGTCCACCCCCGCACGCAGCCCGCCGCCCAACAGCTTGCTCAATCGGTTCAATCTCACGGGTGCCTCCTGCCTTGTTGCCAGCCGCGGCGAAACGAGCCGCCGTCCAGCTTGCACGGCACCTGTGATATGGGTTGACCGGGTGAGCAAACGGTGAAAACCGGCTGGAGCGGGCCGCCAACCCGCCGCGCTTTGCGGCAGGGCAGGGGGCGCGCCCCCGCGCCGAGCCCCCCCCGCGTACCATCGCCCATGCGCATTGTCGTGAACGGTGAACCCCGCGAGCTGCCCGAGCCCACCAGCGTCCGTCAGCTCGTCGAGCTCATCGCCCCCAGGGGTGCCGCCGCCGCGGCGGAGGTCAACCAGCAGCTCATCCCCCGCCGCGCCCAGGACGCCACCCTCCTCCGCGAGGGCGATCGAGTCGAGGTCGTCACGCTCGTCGGCGGGGGCTGATCCTCCTGTATATTCCCCCCATGCCCAGCATCTTTACCCGCATCATCAACGGCGAAATCCCCTCCTACAAGGTCTACGAGGACCCGCACGTCTTCGCCTTCCTCGACATTAATCCCCTCTCCCGCGGCCACACCCTCGTCGTGCCCCGCCAGGAGGCCGTCACCCTCGACCAGCTCTCCGACGACGCCGCCGCGGCGATCGGCCGCGTGCTCCCCCGCCTCTGCCGCGCCGTCATGAAGGCCACCGGCGCCACGGCGTACAACATCCTCCAGAACAACGGCCCGCTAGCGCACCAGGCCGTCCCTCACGTCCACTTCCACATCATCCCGCGCTTCGACCGCAACGATGAGTTCGGCCTCGCGATGGAGTGGGACTGCGCGAAGCTCGACCCCGGCGCTGGCGCGGAACTCTCCAGGCAGATCGCCCAGCACTGCGCCTGAACCCTTTACCAGCTCTCCTACCGCGTTCCCACAACGCCGGCGTGGTGCCGCACCGTCGGCCCGCCCCCGCGGTCGTCGAACTCCACCCCCACGACGTCGATCCGCACGCGCTGCCACCGGTTCGCCCGCGCCAGGTGCCGCGCGATCTGCCGCAGCTTGCGCCGTTTCTTCGCCGTGACGCTCGCCTCGGGCGCCACGACGAGCGAAAGCTCAGGTGCCCCCGCCCGCCGCAGCCGCGTCTTCACTTCCACGATCACGACCGTCTCGCGATCCGGATCGCGGCACAGCAGGTCCGCCTCGCCCATCGGCACTCGCAGGTTCCGGCCCAGCACGCTGAACCCCAGGCCCCGCAGGTGCTTCTCGGCCGCCCGCTCGCCCAGCCGCCCGAGCTCCCCCGTGCTAGCCTCCGCCGGCGCCGCCCCCCCCACC
>JAEYTB010000225.1 GCA_023434205.1 Planctomycetota bacterium
AGCCGCCGTCGCCGATGAACGCCGCCCGGGTCGCGGTGCCGGTGCCGGAGATTTCCGCGAGCGGCTTGGCGGACGCGATGGTGTCGTTGGCTTCGAAAGGCCCGAAGATGTTGTTCTTGAACGTGAACGTCAGCGACCAGGAGTTGAGGAAGCCGCTGTTGAGGTTGGCGCGGTCGCGGACCACCAGCGTCCATCGGCCGGCGCCGACCTTGCCGTCGAAGGCGCCTAGGGGCTGGTCGGGGCGGAAGACGCCCGTGAAGGGGGCCGAGGCGGTGCCGATGGTCTTGTCGGCCGGGGCCTCGTCGTCGAGGATCGTGTTCGTGAAGTTCTGGCCGCTCCCGCCGCGCCGGTTGACGAGGATGACCTGGGTGTTGTCGGGCCCGATCAGGCTGATCTCCAGGTCCTGGTCGAAGCTGTGGGTGATGTCGAACTTGACGTTGAGGTCGATGATCTGGCGCGTGTCGGTGATGTCGATGAACGACGAGGTCGTGCCCTGCGTCTGGCCCTGCTCGAAGGGGACGGGGCGGGGCAGCGCCGGGTCGGTCGCGTTGAACGTGAGGGTGTCGTTGGTCTGCAGCGCGACGTTGAGGCGGAGGTTGTACACGCCCAGCGACTGCGAGGTGCCGCTGCCGGCCACCTGCGGGTCGTAGTCGGCGTTGCCGAAGCCCGACACGCCGATGTAGTACGTGCCGCCGGTGAAGACGAAGAAGTCGATGAACGAGTCCTGCCCGAAGGTCTGGTCGTTCGACGCGATCTCGACGCCGTTGGCGTCAAAGAGGCGGATGTAGGAGTCCAGGGTCGAGGGGGCGGGCAGGCGCTTCGCGAAGATCTCGGCGGTGATGAGCCCGCCGCGGGAGAGGTCGAGCCGGTAGAGGTCGATGTCGAGGTTGGCCTGGAGGCCGTTGCCGACGGTGACACCGTTGAACGCGGCCTGGCCGGTGGAGTCGAAGCTCACCGGGGTGGCGGTGGCGAGCGTGTCGTTGGGCTCGGTGTCGCCGGTGGCGGGCGCGACGCGGAAGTCGTACACGTGGTCGGTGCCGGTGGACGTGTTGCCATTGAGGAAGTTGCCGTTGACGTCCTTGACGGCGTTGGCGCCCGTGCCCTTGACGGTCAGGCGGTAGTTGTCGATCGGCAGCCGCTGCTGGGCGAAGCCGGTGAGGTTCAGCGTGAAGGTCACCGTTCGCGGGTCGAAGCTCGAAAGCGTGACGCCGGTGATGGGGATCACGCGGTCGTCGCCCGTTCCGAAGGTGTTGTCGACGCCGTCGCCCACCAGCGTCGCGGACAGCGTCGAGAGCGACGCCAGCGAGATGTCCTTGCTGAACGTGACGGTGACGGTGTTGACCGGCGTGTTGGTCGCGGAGCTGAGCTGGCCGGTGACCGGGCCGGGGCTGACGGCCCGCACGGCGGGCCCGGCGATGTTGATGAACTGCAGCGCGCGGGCCACGTTGATGCGCCCGCCGGACTCCACGCGCCCCTGCATGCCCGGCAGCAGGTCGGAGCTGTTGATGAGCGCCTCGCGGATCTCGACCGCCGACGCCCCGGGCTTGTGGGCCTTGAGCAACGCCACCGCGCCGGCCACGGCCGGCGACGCGAAGCTCGTGCCGTCGATGTAGGCGTACCCGCCCCCCACCGCCGTGGTAAACACGTCCACGCCCGGCGCCGCCAGGTGGACCGTCCGCTGCCCGTAGTTGGAGAAGCCGGCCAGGGCGTCGTTGTTGTCCGTCGCGGCCACCGAGATCAGGCCGGGGATGTTGTACGACGAGGGGAAGAACGTGAACTCCTCGTTGTCGTTGTCGAAGTTGTTGTTGCCCGCGGCGGCGACAAAGGTCGCGCCCGAGTTGATGAACCGCTGGATGGCGTCCCGCTCGGCGGCGAAGCCGGTGGGCGCGTCGGCGTAGAACGCCTGGTTGAAGCCGCCGTAGCTGTTGTTGCTGACCGCCAGGTCGCCGCCGATGTCGATGCCCTGCTGGCTGCGCTCGCGCATCATGGTGGCGTAGTCGTGGGCGCCGATGATGGCCGCGAGCGTCAGGCCGCCGAAGCGGTCGGCGATCTTGAGGCCCATGAGCTGCACGTCCCAGTTCACGCCGGCGACGCCGATACCGTTGTTGCCCGCGGCGCCGATGGTGCCCGCCACCGCCGTGCCGTGGCCGGCGACGTCCTGCGGGCTGCCGTCGCCCTCGCCGAAGTCGTAGCCGTGGACGTCGTCGATGAAGCCGTTGCCGTCGTCGTCCAGTCCGTTGCCGGGGATCTCGCCGGGGTTGACCCAGAGGTTGGGGATGAGGTCCGGGTGGGTGAGGTCGATGCCGGTGTCGATCACCGCGACGATCACGTTGGGGCTGCCGATGGTGGTGTCCCAGGCGAGCACCGTGCCGATGTCGGCGCCGATGGTGCCCAGCCCGCCGATGTTCTGGCCTGTGTTGCTCAGCCACCACTGCTCGGCAAAGAGCGGGTCGTTGGGGATGCGGGAGGGCTGGTAGACCGCGTTGGGCTCGAGCGACACGAGCTCGCCCATGGCGAAGCTCAGCGTGTCGGCCTGCTGCTTGGTGAGCGGCGTGGTCGTGCTGAACGAGGCGTAGCGGCCGCGCCCGATGCCCTTAAAGTCGGTGGCCTGAACGCCCAGGCGGGTGGCGGCCTCCCGCGCGATCAGCTCGGCACGCTCGTTGCCGTACGCCTGATCGAAGGTGAGCACGTACGAGCCGTTGCGGACCGTCATCTGCGTCCCGCCCCAGTCCACCAGCGACGACGCCGGGTCCAGCGAGGCAGACAGCAGGGTGCGGGGCTCGAGCGGCTCGATGTGATGGCTGCCTCCGAGCGCCCGGCTGATGAGCTTGCGGAGGGACAACGACACCTTGCGACTGTTCGACATACGACACTCCACTCCAACCTGCGCTTGGCAGCGCAGGCTCACGCCATTGTCATGGGCAAGCTGCCCGGGCGCGTGCCAGGTCAGGGACGTGCCCCGACCGAATCGCTAAGCCCGCCGGCCCTAAGCCCTACGGACCCCCGGACGACCTGTTGCAGATCATCCCCAAAATTGCCCCGCGGCACAAGTCGGTCTCTGCACGGATGTTCAAGAATCCCCTGTCAGAACCCTTCTCCAGGGGACCTCAGCTCAATGTATCCCTTTGTAAAACCACATTTTGCGTGCGATCCGGGGGCGTGACCAGCCCCCGGATCAGGCCCGCGTGACGCTGGCTTGCCCCTTGCTGTGACCGGATGCACGCGCGCCCCCTCTCGGCCAGGGCCCGGCGACGCTGAGGGTCGGCCAGGAGGTCCCGGAGCACCTTCGGAAGGTCCTCGCGCGTCGCCCGGACGATGCCCCCCCCTTTCTCGAACGCCGCCACGACCGTGGCAAAGTCCGCCACCGCGGGCCCGATGATGGTGGGCTTGCCCAGGCCGATGGGCTCGATCGGGTCCGACCCGTACAGATCGCCAAAGCTGCGTCCCACCACGGCCACATCGGCCAGGCTGTACGCCTTGCGCAGCTCGCCGATGGTGTCCAGGAGGAAGCGGTCGCCCGGGCGACCGGCGGGGCCCCCGGAAGGCCGCTGCGTGCGGCGGGCACACCCGGGCATCGCCGCCGCGGCCTCGTCAAACCTCTCGGGCTTGCGGGGGGCGCACAAGAGCTGCACCTCCGGCGGGGTGGCGGCGTGGAGCAGGGCTTCTTCACCCGGGCCGGTGCTGCCGGCGACGATCAACGGGCGTGAGCGGTCGATCCCCAGTTCCTGCGCAAGCTCCAGGGCCCCGGGCGCGAGCGGGAGACCCTCGCCCGCCACGTGCGCCGAGTCCCACTTCATGGAACCGGTGATAAGGCACTTCTCACGGGGGAGGCCCAGCGCCTGGAACCGTGCCGCGTAGTCCTCGTCCTGCACCGCGGCAAAGGCGAGCTGGCCAAGCAGGCCCTTCATCAGGCTGCGGACCTTCCGATAGCCGCGGAAGGACCGCTCGCTGAGCCTGCCGTTGATGATGCACACTGGGGTGTTCCGGCGCGTGCAGGCGCGGATGAAGTTGGGCCAAACCTCAAGCTCCACCAGCGCCACGCCGTCGGGCCGCACTGCGTCCAGAAACCGCCGCACCGCCCACGAGAAGTCCAGTGGGTAGCGCACCACGGCACAGGAGGACGAGAAGAGCTCCCGCGCGCGGGCGAGGCCTGTGTCCGTCGTGGTTGAGACGACCACTTCAACGTGCGGTGTGAGCAGCGGCACCAGCGGGCGCAGGGCGTTGACCTCGCCGACCGAGACCGCGTGCAGCAGGATGCGTTTCTTGTCGCCGGGGGGCAGCGCGACGGTGTGGCCGAACCGCTCCCGCCAGCCCTGCCGCTTCTTCCCCGCCCACGCGGGGGCGGTCACGAACGCGAGCGGGAGGTAGAGCAGGTCGAGCAGGGTCATCGTGGAGCGCCGGGCATCGCCGCGACAGAGGCCCACAGCCTATCGAGGTCGGCGCTGGTCGGGGCGGGGCCGGTGTGCAGCGCCGGGGCGAGCAGCGCCACCCGCAGCTCCTCCAGCGCCCAGCGGAACTGCTCGACGGGCGGGGGGAGCTGGCCCGGCCGCATCGCCCACTCCCCGGCGTCCGTGTTCACGGTCGGGGCGGCGCGCCGTGCCTGGGGGAGGGCCGGCTTGCCCTTGCCTTTGGGCGCTTCTTCCACACCCGCGTCCCGCCCGCCGCTCATGGCCGCGGCGACCCATCCCGTGTACCGCTTCCAGTGAGGCACGATCACCTTGAGGGGTGTGAGGTTCGCGTCGCGCCCCTCCTCACGCATCGCCAGCAGCCGTTCCCAGAGCGTGCCGACATAGCGGGGGTAGTGCCGCAGGCGTTCCCACCACAGGTTGTGCAGGAAGCCGCGGGCGAGCAGGTACGCCGCGTGCTCGCGGATATCTGCCACGCTCTCCGCCCAGATCCGGGGAGTCCCGCCCGAGAGCCGCCTGGCGACGAGGGCGCGGGCCTCGAGCGTCTTGCCGATGGACTCCCCCACTTCCCGCGTCGCGACCGCGAGCCGCCCGGCGCCCTCGAGCAGACGTGCCTCGAACTGCTCCCGCGTGGTCACAGGGGCTTGGCCCTCCATAAACACACGCCCCGCGGCAACGGCGATCACCTGCTCGCGCAGTTCCGACGGCGTGCCGAGCTGGGCGTACCAGCGGCCCATGTCCTCCCAGCGCGGCAGGGCCTCGACGTAGTACAGGGCTTCATCACGCACGGCCAGGGCGAAGAGCCGCCTCAGACCAAGCTGTGTGTGCGCCGCGGCCTGGCGTGCGCCGGCGATGCGAGTCAGCGAGACGGAGTCGCCCGCGTCGATGAGCGCGGGCGAGGTCTCGCCCTCGTCCGGGACCGGGAGCGGCCCGAAGTCCCAGGCCTTGATGGCGTGCCGCTCGCTCGACGCCTTCGCCGCGGCGGCCTGAGCCTTGCGGACCCGCGGCTCCAACCGCTTGAGAAGTTCGGCGACGTCCCTGCCCTCGGCGAGTTCGTTGCCCGCGTCATCCATCACCCGCACGCGGAGGCGCAGGTGCGCGGGCAAGCCCTGCAGCGCCCACGCCGTGGGCGGGATCGGCACCGAGTACAGAACCCCCACGGCCTCGCTGAGAGCCTCTTCCAGACCACCCGCTGCGAACTCCATGACGCCGGCGCACGCGTTCGCCACATCCTCGAGCGATCCCTTGCGTTCTAGTTCCGCCCGCTGGCCCTTGGGCAGCAGCTTCAGCAGCCCCAGCACCACCTGCGGCAGCATCCCCGGAACCAGCCACGCGGCCCGCTGCGGGGGGAGCCGCGGCAGGTCCAGCAGCGAAAGCGTCACGGTGAGGCCGTCATCCGGCTTGCCCTGCGCGAAGTTGTAGGTCAGGGGGGCCGAGTTGGGGGCGTCGGGGACCAGCAGCAGCGAGTCGGGGAACAGCGCTGCGTCGGCGCGGGCATCGCCGCGGAGGACATCGTTCAGCGTGAGCCACAGCGGGCCGCGATCGTCCGCCCACGTGGCACGCCACCGCTCGAACGTCGCCGGATCACACACCGCTGCGGGCACACGCGCGTCGAACCACGCCGCGATGTGCTCGGCGGGGGCCAGCACATCCCGCCTTCGAAGCCGGGCCTCCAGCCCCCTGGCTTCTTCGAGCACGGCCCGGTTGTGCCGCATGAACGGCGCATCGATCTGCCAGACGCACCCGGCGAGGGCCTCCCGGATGAACAGCTTCCGCGCGGCTGACGCGTCGAGCGGGGCGAGGGCCGCGCGCCGGCGCGGCACCACCACGATCCCGCTCATGGTCACGCGTTCCCAGGCGCTGGGCTCCCCGGTCTGCGGGTCCAGGTGCGGGTCGCTGACCTGATGGCGGAACATGTGCCCCGCCAACTCCTCGATCCATTCCGGGTCGATGCGGGAAACGGTCCGCGCGTACAGGCGCGTGGTCTGCACGACCTCCGCGGCCATGATCCACTTGGGGCCCTTCTTGAACAGCGCCGAACCCGGGAAGACCTGCACCACATTGCCGCGGACGCCGCGGTAGTCAAACGACCCGTCCCCCTCGCGGCAGGCGACGTTGCTGATCAGCCCCGTCAGCAGCGCGCGGTGGATGCGGTCCTCCAGCGGGCGCGTGGAACCGCCCGCATCGCGCAGGTCGAGCTCATCCGCCACCGAGCGGAGCTGCCGCGCCAGTTCGCCCCATTCTCGCATCCGTGCCGCCGAGAGGAAGTGCTCGCGGCACCAGCCCGTCAGCGCGCCGCCCCCCAGCGTGTCCGCGGCGTGCTGGTACTGGTCCCAGAGCTTCAGCAGGGTCAGGAAGTCGCTGCGTTCATCGCGGAAGACCGCCTGGGCGCGGTCGGACTCCTCCTGCCTCGAAATCGGCCGCTCGCGGGGGTCCTGGATCGATAGCACCGCGGCGAGCGTGAGCACCGGCTCCAGCACGCCCTCACCGGCGGCGCCCAGCAGCATGCGGGCGACGCGCACGTCCAGCGGCACGCGCCCCAGCCGCCGGCCAATCTCCGTAAGCCGGCCATCGGCGCTCGCCGCATCGAGCGCGCCCAGTTCGAAGAGCGTCTCGTAGCCGTCCTTGATCGCCGCCGCGTCGGGCCGCTCCAGGAACGGGAAGTCCTCGACCGCGCCCAGCCCCAGGGCCCGCATCTGGAGGATGACGTTCGCCAGGCTGGTGCGGCGGATCTCCGGGTCGGTGAACGGGGGCCGTTGCCGCCAGCTCTCCTCGCTGTACAGCCGCACGCACACGCCCGAAGCGACGCGCCCGCACCGCCCCGCCCGCTGCCGGGCCGAGGCCTGCGAGATCGGCTCAACCGGCAGCCGCTCGATCTTGCGCACGGGGTCGTAGCGCTTGAGCCTCGCCACACCCGTGTCCACGACGAACCGGATCCCGGGCACCGTGAGGGAGGTCTCCGCGACGTTGGTCGCGAGAATTACGCGGCGTTTGCCGCCCCGCGCGGGGTGGAAGACCTGGTCCTGCTGCTGGTCCGTCAGGCGCGAGTACAGCGGCAGCACCGCGGCGTCGATTCCCCGGCGTGTGACGGCGTCGCCCGCCAGCCTGATCTCGCGCTCGC
>JAEYTB010000240.1 GCA_023434205.1 Planctomycetota bacterium
ACCCCGAGGACGACACCCCCTTCGACACCACCGAAGCCGTCACCTGGGAAGACGCCGTGATCGTCGCCGCCGACCGCATCAGCCCCGAGCTCATGGAAAAGCTCCTCGCCGCGGCGCAAAACCAGTCCGACAAGACGCTTACAAGCAAGCCCCGCGCCGCCGCAGGCCCCGCCCCCAGCGACCCCGCCGTCCGCTGCGTCCGCTGGGTCCAGTAGCCCCGCCCCGCGCGCTGCACGATCCATCAGGGATCGGTACGGGGTCCGGCCTCCCGCGCCGACCGTCGCGGCCTTCTGGTCCAGACTTTGCGGTGCAGGTGGGTTTGCATCCCCACCTTCGAATCAGTATCTTCCGCACTCGGCCGGAACCGTTGCGAGCCGGTAGCCATACCGACTTGCACCAGGCCCGCGCGTTGCGCAGTGCGCGACGCTTGGACCTCCCGCCAGCCTCGAGCGCCGCGTAGACACCGCCGTGTGTGCAGTGTCGAATGGCGAATGGCCCGCAAGGGCCGCAGGGCTGCGGGAAAGCGTGTCCCTGGCCGAAAGACGAAGCTGCCTGGAAAGCAGGCCGCGAGGCCGCGTTCCCCGCTGTTGGACGTTCCTGGAGACGAAGCATGCTGTACCACAACCGCTCGGTCCGTTCCCTGGTTGCCGCCGCCGGCCTCGTTGCCGCGGTGTACGCCGCACCCGTGTTCGCCCAGAGCACGCACGGTGGAACGACCGACGCTCCCAAGAGCGCCGCCGGCGCCGCCGCCATGCTCGATAAGGCCGCCGAGCTCATGACCGCCGGCAAGTTCGTCCAGGCCAAGGCCGTCGTCACCGCCGTCACCCGCGACGGCGGCCTCGCCCTCGCCGACGCCGACCGCGCCCGCGCCCTCACCATCCTCAATAACGCCAACCGGCGCATCAAGGGCCTCTCCCCCGTCGAGCTCTCCCTCCAGACCGCCGCCGACGGCATCGACCGCGGCGACCTCCGCGCCGCCGAGCGTCAGCTCGCCGCCGTCCTCTCCGCCCCCCAGGCCACCCGCGCCCAGGGCGACGAAGCCGCTCAAATGATGGACCGCATCAAGGCCCTCCGCTCCGACCTCGCCGCCGACGTCCCCGGCCTCATGGTCCAGGCCAAGACCGACTTCGACGCCGGCCGCTACGCCGAGTCCAAGGCCACCCTCGACCTCCTCCACCGCTCCGGTGTCGAGCTGACCGAGGTCCAGTCCGACGTGCTGGTCACCTACCAGACCCGCATCGTCGACCTCGAGAACAAGCAGGGCGCCCTCTTCCGCGCCAACGCCGGCATGATGGCCCAGCCCGGCGTGGTCCGCCCGCGCGAGCCCCAGCCCGAGCCGGCCCCCGCCGCTCCCGAGGCCCAGCCCACCAACCCCGCTCCCCAGCCCGAGCCCGCCCCCCAGCCCGAGCCGCTCCCGCCCCTCCCCGAGCCCATCGACCCGGTCCCGCAGACCCCGCCGATGACCACGCAGCCCGCTCCCGCCCCCGCGCCCGTCATCGAGCTCAACCAGCCCGAGGACCCCATCGCCCGCGCCCGCCGCCTCGAGGCCCAGGCCATCCTCGCCGAGGCCCACGCCGCCTACGACCAGGCCCGCTACAACGAGGCCGTCAGCAAGTTCGACCGCGCCCTCACCGCCTACGCGGCGTTCCTCACCGCGGACGAGGCCAACACCGCCCGCCTCCGCGTCGCCGAGGCCCGCACCCGCCTCGACCAGGGCACGCCCACCGACCTCACCCAGCTCGCCGAGCGGAACCGCCTCCGCCACGACGCCGCCCTCGCCATGTACCTCAACGACATGGAGCGCGCCCGCCGCGCCCTGTCCCAGGGCGACACCTCCACCGCCACCGACCTGGTCGCCTCCGCACGCCTCCAGCTCAACGGCAACCGCGAGTACTTCTCCCAGACCGAGTTCGACCGCCTCTCCGCCGACGCCGACACCCTCCGCGCCGACATCGACCGTGCCACCGCCGTCGCCATCCAGCAGGACATCGAGGCCACCACCGCCGAGCTCGAGCGCGAGGCCCGCGCCGCCCGTGAGGCCGCCCAGCGCGACAAGCAGATCAAGATCAACGAGTCCATCGCCCGCGTCCGCGCCCTCCAGCGCGAGCTCAACTACGACGAGGCCCTCCAGGTCGTCGACCAGATCCTCTTCCTCGACCCCATCAACCCCACCGGCCTCATCCTCCGCGACGTCCTCACCGACACCCGCAACTACCGCGAGTGGTACAACATCCAGCGCGCCAAGGGCTACTCCTACCAGCACCAGGAGCTCGAGAACCAGGACGCCATCATCGCCCCCCAGGGCATCATGGCCTACCCGCCCGACTGGCCCAAGATCACCTTCCACCGCGGCGAGCCCGCCGCCTTCGCCGACGCCGAGGAAAACCGCCGCGTCCTCGCCGTCCTCCAGTCCAAGCGCATCCCCGCCAACTTCAACGACAACCCCCTCTCCGCCGTCATGTCCTACGTGGAGCAGGTTGCCAACGTCAACATGGACGTCGACTGGCAGGCCCTGGAGAGCAAGGGCATCGACCGCGAGACCCCCGTCTCCCTCAAGCTCACCAACGTCTCCATCGAGACCGTCCTCGACCGCATCATGGAGAAGGTCAGCCCAGACTCCTACAACGGCGCCGCCTGGGCCATCCAGAACGGCGTGCTCACCGTCTCCAGCCGCGAGGCCATCAACAAGAACAAGGTCCTCTCGATCTACGACATCCGCGACCTGCTGATCGAGGTCCCCGACTACGCCGACGCCCCCGAGTTCGACCTCCAGAGCGTCCTCCAGGATCAGGGCGGCCAGGGCGGCGGCGGCCAGAGCCCCTTCCGCGACGCCCAGCAGCAGGCCCCCGACCGCCGCACGCTCCAGGAGCGCACCCGCGACATCGTCGACATCATCCAGACCAACGTCGACAGCACCGGCTGGCAGGCCAACGGCGGCGACGTCGGCGCCATCCAGGAGCTCGCCGGCTCCCTCATCATCACCAACACCCCCGCCAACCACCGCGCCGTCCAGGGCCTGCTCCGCAAGCTCCGCGACGTCCGCAGCATGCAGATCAACGTCGAGACCCGCTTCCTGCTCGTCAGCCAGGACTTCTTCGAGCAGATCGGCTTCGACATCGACGTCTACTTCAACGCCAACAACAACCAGGTCCGCGCCGCCCGCGCCACCAACCCCAACGCCCAGGCCTCCAACTTCTTCGACTTCGCCACCGGCGGATACCAGCAGGGCCTCTTCACCCCCGCCGGCAGCAGCGCCGCCACCTTCGCCGGCCAGCGCCCCAGCCCCCTCTCGCCCATCGGCGTGGGCAGCAACTCCCTGGGCCTCACCCAGGGCCTCACCAGCGGCGACTTCGCCAACGGCATCCTCGCCGGCGCCCCCGCCCTGGGCATCGCCGGCCAGTTCCTCGACGACATCCAGGTCGACTTCCTCATCAAGGCCACCCAGGCCGACCGCCGCACCGTCGCCCTCACCGCCCCGCGGCTCACCTTCACCAACGGCCAGACCTCCAACATCATCGTCGCGACCCAGATCGCCTTCGTCTCCGACCTCCAGCCCGTCGTCAGCGAGTCCGCCGTCGGCTTCGACCCCACCGTCGCCGCCGTCAACGAGGGCGTCAGCCTCATCGTCGAGGGAACCATCTCCTCCGACCGCCGCTACGTCACCCTCAACGTCTCCGCCGCCGTCTCCAAGGTCGAGGGCTTCCAGAACACCGCCATCTCCGCCGTCGCCGGCGGCCAGCTCGTCAACTCCGCCGCGACCCAGTCCTTCATCCAGCGTCCCACCACCACCGTCACCCGCGTCCAGACCACCGTCACGGTCCCCGACCAGGGCACCATCCTGCTGGGCGGCCAGCGCCTCGTGACCGAGCAGGAGGTCGAGTCCGGCGTCCCCGTCCTCTCCAAGATCCCCGTCCTCAACCGCTTCTTCAGCAACCGCATCACCAGCCGCGAAGAGCAGACCCTGCTCATTCTCCTCAAGCCCACCATCCTCATCCAGAACGAGGAAGAGGAGCGCAACTTCCCCGGCAACACCCAGGCCTTCAGCTTCGGCGGCTGAGCCTCCATGTCAGCGTCATCCATCAGGGCCCGGGCACACCGCCCGGGCCCTGTTTTCTTAGATGGGCTGCCGCTTTCCACCTTCCGCTTTCCGCTTTCCCCGTCCCCCCGCTAGAATCGCGTCACAGGAGACCTCTGCATGCCCCCCGAGTCCCGCATCCGGGTCAAGAAGCTCAACGACGTGACGCAGGTCGAGTTCCTCGACCGCAACATCTTGGACGAGGGCAACATCCAGGTCATCGGCGACGAGATCGCCGCCATCATCGACGCCACCCCCAACCCCAAGCTGGTCCTCAGCTTCGCCAACGTCGAGCACCTCTCCTCCGCCGCCCTGGGCACCCTCATTACCATCAACAACCGCGTCCGCAGCCGCTCCGGCCAGCTGCGCCTGGCGAACATCGACCCCCAGATTTACGAGGTCTTCGCCATCACGCGACTCAACAAGCTCTTCCAGATCCACACCACCGCCGACGAGGCCGTCAAAAGCCTCGCGTAACCAGGGGTCTTCAGTGGCCCCGGCCGACCCTCATCCCCACCCCGTGCGCCTCGACCTGCCCAACGACCAGGCCGCCATCACCCGCGCCCAGGACGACCTCATCGCCGCCCTCGAGCGCGAGGGGTACCCCAAGGCCTCCCTCTTCGCCGTCCGCCTCGCCGTCCACGAGGCCGTCACCAACGCCTTCGTCCACGGCCACAAGTCCCTCCCCTCCGCCCCCGTCCACCTCGAATACACCGTCGCCCACGACCACGCCGAGATCACCGTCAGGGACCAGGGCCCCGGCTTCAACCCCGCCGACATCCCCGACCCCACCCTCGACGAAAACCTCGAACGCGGCTGCGGCCGCGGCCTCCTCCTCATCCGCGCCTACATGACCGTCGCCGAGTACAACACGACCGGCAACGCCCTCCGCATGGTCTACAAGCGCCCGACGTAAGCCGGCCCATCACGGGGTCGGCGCCGGTGGCGAGCCAAGCGCGTTGACCATCTCCCGGGCGCGCGCGAGCATCTCGTCGCGGAAGTCCTTGGCGCCCTGGTCATCGTCGAGGCTCCGGACGGTCATCTGACCCTCCTTGTACTCAAGGAAACACCCGGCGCTCTTCAGCTTGTAGACAGGCTCGTCGCTCCGCAGCGGGGCCGCCACGAGCGTTCCGCCCGCATCACCCAGGAACACCCGCTCGATGGGCGACTCCTCCGTCCCCGCGTTCGTCTGCACGATGAACTCGGTCCCCTCCGCGCCCACCCCGATGTACCGGGTGATCAGCACCGGCCACGGCCGCGGAATAAACCACTTCCGGTCCTTGATCGGATCGACGGAACGGATGTAGACCGTCCCCTCGTGGAGCACGAACTCCGAGCGATCCTCAAAGCTCACGTGCTCGAGCAGCGCTGTCCTGCCGTGCCCGCCCATCGGCTCAACCTCGCCGCTCCCACGCGTGCTGAACACGACGTCCCGTACGCGCGATTCGATCCCCGACCCCGGCGGGAACGTGAACTCAAGCCGGTACGCGCGTTCCTTGGAGTCATCCCGCTCGGACTTCTCCACCAGCCGCACGCCGTCGAACTTCCCGGCCATGCCGACGTACCCCGCCCAGGGCTTGTCCCCGCGGAGCTCCTCGCACGCGCTCCGCAGCCGCACCGCCCCGATGTCGCCCGCCGGCGCAGGGTTCCCGCCCGAGGCACACCCCTGCGCCAGGACAGCCCCCGCGATCAACGCCGCACCCACGCACATCCATTCTCGGCTCATCACGGCACCCCCAAACCTTCCGCCCTCTCCAGCACACCCTTCACCACCTGCCCGATCTCATCCCCCTCCGCCCACGTCCCCCTCGAAAGCTTCTCGCCCTTCTTGAACTCCACATACTCCCCCGCGTTGATCCGCTCCACCGGCGATTCGTAGTGCGGCTCCGACTCCAGCGCGATCCCCACCACGATCGGCCCGCCGCGGGGATGGCAGCAGATCACCCGCTCGCGGTCGGGGTCGCCCCCAACGTTCGTCTGCAGGATAAACCGGCTCGCCTCCGCACCCACCCCCACGTACCGCGTGATCAGCACCGGCCACGGCCGCGGCACGATCGCCGAATCTCCCGTCGCCTCCGACCCGCCCCCCTCGGTCGCCACGTACACCGTCTCTTCCTCAAGCTCAAAGTCCCCGCCCGGGCCGTACCGCAGCAGCTCATCCAGCGGGTCCGTGCCGCGGGCCACCGACACCAGCCGCACCGCGCCCCGCGACGCCTTCCGCGATTCACCCGCCGCGCTGTCCACCATGATCCACACCTCGGCCTGCGCCTCGGGCTTCTCAAACGAGCACAGCAGCCCGTACGCGTACGGCGCCGTCCCCGGCGTGCCCAGCGTCGAGATCACCCGGTACTGCACCGGCTTGCGGTACGAGGACATGTACGCGTGCCAGTTGCTCGACTGCGGACCGCCAGGGCCTGACGGACGGCCCCCCGCGCGGCAGCAGCACCCGCTCACCATCCCCGCCCCAACCACCACCGCAAGAACACAGGCCAGTGCGCGCTTCATCCTGCCCCCGTGCGGCTACGCCGCCCTCAGGCGTGCCCGGGCCGCCGCGGCCATCGGCCACGCTGTCAGCTCTGATGCCACCACCATCGCAAGCACACAAGGCGTCGGGTTGAACAAAACCCCCATCCAAGCATACCCCGCCACGCTCACAAGCAACAGCACAATCGCGCCGCCCGCCAGCACCCCCGCCCGCAGCAGCCCCCGACCCGCGCAAAAACTGCCGATCAACACGCCCACCAACGCCGCACCCGCCAGCAGCGCGAACTGTGTCGAGCTATCCGGGGCGACCGGCGCATACCCCACCAGCAGCGCCTCGATCCCCGCCGCCACCAGGTGCGGACCCCAGCTCCACTGCTGCGGCGACCATTCCAACCGGTCGGGCCTCTCCGTTCGCAGGCTCCCCAGCACCACCACCTTGCCCGCGTACCACGCCCTCACCTGCCCCTCGTCCGCCGCGAACACATCCGCGTAGCTGCGTGTCGCCGCCGCCCTGATCGCCTCCGACGGCATGTGGAACGTGAGGTGCGCGACCTCATCACCCTTCCTCAGGCCTTCGCCCTCAGCGGTCGACGAGCCGCCAAGCGAAACAGGGACTATGTCGGGCTTGCCAAGCTGCCGCCTCACGCCGCCCGGCCCCTCCTCCCAGTAGTCCAGCCCGACCCCGCGACGATCCTCCGTGAGTGCGACGTCGAACCGCGCGTGCGGCCGACGCACCGCCGCAAGCGCGTGTACCAGCAACCCCGGCCGCAGCGACCCCGCCCCGCGCCGCGCGCAAAGCACAAAGTGGCAGAACCGGTCGCCCGGCCCCACCGAAGCGGGCCCATGACGCTGCCGCGGGTCCTCGAGGAACGCCGGGCTCAGGTCGCTCACCGTGCTGTCATCCAATATCCACAGGGGCTGCTTGACCACCCACGGCACACCCGCCGCATCCAGCGCCTCGACCCCCGCGCGCAGGGCGTCCCGGTGCGGCTCATGGCGGAAGTTGAAGTCGATCACCACGCAGGCCGGCGCCGCGGCCGCAAGCTTCTTGAGCATCGCGCCGTGGACCGGCCGTTCCGATGTGAGCACCTCATCCGACACCCCCTCGACCCCCGCCAGCTTCGCCAGAGCAGTGGGGGGGTGCTCATCCGTCAGCGCGATCACCGCCGTCCGCGTCAGCGGCCCCTCCGGCACCAGCACCGGCCGCGCCGCCACCACCAGTCGCTCGTACCGGTGCCCAACCGTCGTCCACGTCAGGAACAGCGGCACCAGCAGCCAATGCACCACCGTCACCGCCACCACGAACGCCGACACGTACACCGCCAGCGGGCTCTTGCGGGCCGTCTGCCTCACCCGCGTCCCCATCAGATACCCCAAACTGTCCCGCCGCGCGAGCACCCCCTGCCCCGCCAGCAGCCGCTCGATGTCCTCCGCAAGCTCCGACGCCGTCGTGTACCGCCGCGACCGATCCTTGTGCATCGCCTTCGCGATCACCGTCTCCACATCGCCCCGCAGCTTCGGGTTCACCTCCCCCGCTCGCCGCGCCGCCGTCCGCTCGATCAGCTCCGGCAGTGCCGCGGGCGAGGCCGAGCGCAGCCGCGTCACATCCCACGGCATCTCCCCCGTCAGCAGCTCAAACAGCAGCACGCCCAGGCTGTAAATATCCGCCCGCGCATCCACCTCCCCGCTCGCCGACCCCGCCTGCTCCGGGCTCATGTACTCCGGCGTCCCGATCGTCTCGCCCCGCAGCGTGTGTACGCCCGACTGCCCCAGGTACAGCGCCTTCGCCACGCCGAAGTCGATGATCTTCGGCGTCGCCACGCCGTCCTGCTCGCGCACCAGGATGTTCGCCGGCTTCAGGTCCCGGTGGACCAGCCCGTGCGTGTGCGCGTGCCCCACGGCGTGCGTCACCGCCAGAAACACCCGCAGCCGCTCCTCCAGCGTCGGCCCGCGCCGCTGCACATACTCGCGCAGCGTGTCCCCCGGGATGTACTCCATCGCGAAGTACGGCCGCCCCGCCGGGTTCACCCCCGCGTCGTACACCCGCGCAATATTGGGATGGTCCAGCAGCGCCAGCGCCTGGCACTCCTGGTTGAACCGCCGCACCAGGTCCGGGCTGTCCACCCCCGGCTTGAGCACCTTGAGCGCCACCCGCTGCACCATCGGCTCGCGCCGCTCCGCGAGGTACACGACCCCAAACCCGCCCTCCCCCAACTTCTCCAGCACGTGGTACGGCCCAAAGTCCTCGCCGATCAGTGACCGCCGCGGATCGCGCAGCGTGCTCCCATCCCCCATCCCCCCGGGCACAACAGGATTCTGCGCCATAGGCCCCCCAGACTGCGCCGTAAACCGCGCAGCCAAAGCCTACCGCGCACACCGAACCAGAGAAAGAGCGATGAATGGACCGCGGGACGCAGCCACGAATCCCGCACCCCGAAGGGGTGCTCGCTCCACATCCCACGCTCGCCCGAACGCTAGTCCAGCAGCTCCACGCTCTGGAACTTCTTCCCTTCCAGCATCTCCAGGCTCGCGCCCCCGCCCGTCGAAACGTGCGTCATCCTGCTCGCGAAACCGAACTTGTCCACCGCCGCGGCGGAGTCGCCCCCGCCCACGATGCTCACCGCCCCCGCACTGGTCGCGTCCGCGATCGCCTTGGCCACCTGCTGCGTGCCCTGGCTGAAGGGGCTGAACTCGAACACGCCCATCGGCCCGTTCCACACGATCGTCTTCGCCTTCCGCAGCAGCAGCGCATACTTAGTCTGCGTCTTGGGCCCGATGTCCAGGCCCATGTAGCCGTCCTTGATCTGCTCGTCGAACACCTCGATGTCGCCGCTGCTCTCGCTGAACTGCGTGCTGCACACGTGGTCCACCGGCAGGTGCAGCTCCGCCTTCAGCCGCGCCGCCAGGTCGATCGCCCGCTTCGCGTCCGCGAGCCGGTCCTCCTCCACGCGGCTGGTCCCCACCTTCTTGCCCATCGCCTTCAGGAACGTGTACGCCATCGCCCCGCCCACCACAATGGCCGAGGCCTTGGGCAGCAGGTGCTCGATCGCCCCCATCTTGTCGCTCACCTTCGCCCCGCCCAGCACCACCACGAACGGCTTGGCTGGCGACGCCAGCGCCTCGGACAGGAACTTCAGTTCCTTCTCCAGCAGGAATCCCGCGACCTTGGGCTTGCCCGCCATCGCCTGCGGCACCGCCACCATCGACGCATCGGGCCGGTGCGCCGTGCCGAAGGCGTCGTTGCAGTAGATGTCCCCGTACGCCGCGAGCTTCGCCGCGAACGCCGGGTCGCCCTTCTTCTCGCCCTTGTGGAACCGCAGGTTCTCCAGCAGCAGCACCTCGCCGTCCTTCATGGCGTTCACCGCCGCCGCCGCCGCCCCGTCCACGCAGTCCTTGCTCGGGAACGCCACCGGCCTGCCGAGCAGTTCGGACAGCTTCTGCGCCACGACCGCCAGCGAGTCATCCTCCTCATAGCCGTTGCCCTCCGGCCGGCCCATGTGCGACATCAGCACGGCCTTCCCGCCGCGGGAGATGATCGAGTTGATCGTGGGCAAGGCCTCGCGGATGCGGCGGTCGTCGGTGATCTGCCCGCCCTCGACAGGGACGTTGAAGTCCACGCGGGTCAGGACACGCTTGCCGGCAACCTCGACGGACTGGATGGTCTTCTTCGCCACGTTCGCTCACTCCATGAAAAAGCCGCTTGCCGGGCCGCAAAGCCCGGGGGAAGTGGGGGAGTGAGGATAGGGGGTCAGCCCCCGCCCGGGGCGGCCTCAGGCGGCACGTCGGGACCGGGGCTTGCGGGCGGGCTTTGTGCTGGCCTTGCGGACGCGAGCCGCCGCAGGCTGCTTGCCGCCGCGCTTCCGCGTCTTGGTGCCTTCAAGCTCCGCGGCCCGGCGGTTCACGAGCTCGCCCAGCTTCTTCATGTCGTACCGTGCCCGCCGGGCGAGATCCGCCCGCACCTGGCGGAGCTCCTGCATGATCTCATCTTCCTGCATCGGGACGCTCCATGAGCTGCGGCGGCGTACAGATGACCGGCGACTTCAGGTCGTGGTCCTGGCACGCTAACTCTATCACACGAAAGTGCGCCGCGGCAGCGATGTGCTTGAGGTTCAAGGTCAGCAGGAAGTCCGCGTGCCCCGCCGCTGCCAACGCAATGTGCATCGCGTCCGCCTCGGCATGAGCCGGCAGCCTGGTCCGCCGCATAACGTCGGTCGCAAGCGAGATCGTTCGGTCATCCACCTCGAGCGTGCGCAGCCCCGTGCAGTACGCCAGCCGGCGTGCCGCTGCATGTGCATCGCCCTTCCCGGCCTCAAACTTCACAAGCGTTGACACAAGAAGCTCGAACCGATGGCGCTGCTCCCACCACTTCATGGCTTCGAGCTGGTTGGCGTGCGCGATAAGGTCCCTGCTGGGGCGCGCCGCGAGATAGCTGATGATCGACGTCTCGATGTAGACCGATGCCATCCCCCCAGCCTACGAAAAAACCCGGGCGCCGGCCCGGGTTCGATCTTCCTGTCATGGCCAGAGAACTCAGCTCCCCGCCTCATCCACGATCTTCCCGATCCGCGAACGCAGCGTCGCCCCGCCCTCGCGCTCCAGCTTGTCCCGCAGCTTCCGCAGGCTCGTCTGAACCGACGCGTCGATCAGCTGATCCCCGATCCGGAACTTCACGCCCCCGATCATGTTCGCGTCCGTGTACGGGTGCAGCACCACGTCCTTGCCCAGCACCTTCGCCAGCCGGTCCTTCATCGTCCGCAGCAGGTCCGGAGACACCGGCTCCACCGTGAACACATCCACCTCCACCCGGCCAAACTTCTCCTGCGACTCCTGGTCGAACGCCGCCGCGATCGACGACAGCTGCCCGATCCGCCCCTTGTCGTTCAGAACCTGCAGGAACTTGTACGTCAGGTCGCTCACGCGGCCCTTGAAGATCTTGTCCAAGCTCCTCGCCCGGTCCGCCGTGCTGATCGACGGCGACGACAGGAACTCCGCGAACCGCGCATCGGCCCGCGCCATCTCCAGGATGTCCTCGAGCTCCGCGACCGTGGACTCGATCGTCCCCTGGCCACCCTGCTTGTTGGCAAGGTCGAACAGGCTGCGGGCATAGACGCGTGCGGTCGCGTCCGGTGGTGAGTCGATCAGGGGCATATGCGTCCTTTAGTTCTTCGCCGACTGGAGCTGCTGGAGGCTCTCCTCCACCAGCCGGTCCGTGTCCTGCGCCGTGATGCTGCGCTTCAGGATCTTGCTCGCCATCGCCGCGGCAGTGGTCGTGTACTGGTTGTAAATCTCCGTCACCGCCGCCCGCTTGGCCGTTTCGATGTCCCGCATCGCCCGCTCGCGCAGCTGGTTCAGCTCCACCTCGGACTTAGCCCGCAGCTCCGCCGCGAGCGCCGCCTGCTGCGCCTTGGTCGCCTCGATCATCTTCTGGGCCTCGGCCCGCGCCTGGGCCAGGCTCTGCTGGTACTGCTCCAGCGCGTCCTTGGCCTGCTGGCGGGCCATCTCCGCCGCCTCGATCTCCTCCCGGATCTTCCCAGCCCGCTCGTCCAGGGCCTTGGAGATCACCGGCCACACCTTCGTGGCCAGCACCGCGAACACCAGGCAGAACACCACCAGCGCCGTCACGGCGGTAAACACCCCCGCCTTGGCGCCGGAGATCGGCTCCGCGTTCTTGGGAAGGTCGGCCGCCAGGGCCAGCGCAGGAGTCAGGAAGGTCACAGCAGCGGCAAAGAGGGCGGAACGGCGAGGCATGGTCTGCTCCAATCCGTGTAAGGGTCGAATCCGGGAAAACGCGGGACGCCCTTCCGGGCGCCCCAGCGTGGAAAGCCTTAGGCGCCGAAGCCCGCGAACACCGCGAACAGCGTCGCACCTTCGATCAGCGCCGCCGCGAGGATCATGTTGATCTGGATCTTGCCGGCCGCCTCGGGCTGACGCGCGATCGACTCGACCGCGCCCTTGCCCACCAGGCCGATGCCCAGACCGCCGCCGATCAGCGCCATGCCCGCGCCCAGCACCGCGAGGCCCTTGCCCACCGTCGGGCCGGCCGCGACGGTGTCCTGCGCGCTGGCCACGGCCGGAGCCGCCGCCATCGCCGCCAGACCCATCAGAAACGCCTTGTTCATCAGCTTGCTCATCGAAACCCTTTCTTCTTCTCAAACCTGCCCGGGTGTTGGTGTGCCGCGGGAAGCGGCGGGCCCGTTATTCACGCCGACCCACAATGGGGTTACGCGTGGGCGTGCTCGTGGCCCTTGGCGTGGTCATGCCCGTGCTCATGACCATGCTCATCGTGGTGATCCATCAGTGAGATAAAGATCGTCGTCAGGAACATGAACACAAACGCCTGCAGGAACGCGACGAACAGCTCCAGGAACATCAGGGCGAACGCCGCCAGCAGGCTCACGACGGTGATCGTCCCGTTGGTGCCGATGCCGCCGCCCCCGCCCACGATCTTCGACACCGCCGTCCCCGCGAAGCCCAGCACCGTCGCGATCAGCACGTGCCCCGCCGTCATGTTCGCGAACAGACGCAGCGCCAGCGCGAACGGCTTGATCAGGAACTGCCCCGCGGCCTCGATCAGCAGCAGCAGCAAGGCGATCGGGAACATGTACCACGGCAGCCCGCCCATCATGTGCGACACAAAGCCCACCGGCCCCAGCCGTACCAGCGCCGCCACGTTGAACACGATCGCCGACAAAACCGCCAGCGTCCCCGTCACCCAGATGTTCTGCGTCGCCGTCCCGCCGATCCAGTCCGTGTGGAACCCCACCGCGTGCAGCAGGTCCCGGATCGGCGTCAACCCCAGCAGGTTGTTCACCAGGATAAAGAAGAAGAACGTCAGCAGGATCGGCGTGAACTTCTCCGTCCGGTCGTGCAGCAGAGGCCGGATCACCTCATCCCGCAGGTACACGATGAACACCTCGATCAGGTGCGCGAACCGGTTCTTCGTCACGTACGCCTCGGCCCCCTCTTCCTTGGGGCCGGTCTTGATCTTCTTCGCCGCCCACAGCCCCACGAAGATCATGATCAGGCCAGACAGCACCAGCACCCCCTGGTTGCCCGACCACAGCCAGTAGCCGCTCTCGTGAACGATCGCCGGCTGGTTGACCACGTGCTCCAGCGGGTTCGCGGCGGCCAGGGTCGTCATCATCGCGTCACGCATGGGTCCCAGTTCCTTACTCGTGCCCGCCGGGCGACCCGGCCGTCCTCAGCTCCGCCTTCCGCTGCTCGATCCTCCCGAGCACCCGCACCGCCATCACCGTCTCCAGGGTCAGCAGGAACACCGCCGCACCCAGCGCCGGCAGCGACAGCGGCCGCCCCGCCAGCTCCGGCGTGCCCGCCGCCGCGGCGTAGCACACGCCCAGCACGAGCAGCGCCCGCCCAACCCCCGACAGCAGCACCACCAGCCCCCAGTGCTCCGCCCCGATCCGCAGCAGCGCCGGCGCGAAGCCCACGATCGAGCCGATCGCCAACGCCACCGCCGCGGTCTGGGCCTGCCCGGGCGTCCCGCCCATCAGCCTGGACCCGCCCCACGCCCCCAGCACGGCCACGAGGCTCCCCACGAGCATGGTGAGCCCGTAGGTGCGACGCGGGATGTCAAGCGGCGTAGTCAAAGTGGTTCAGCGGAAAAATGGGTCTCAAGGATAGCCAGCCGCCCCCCCGCTGGCGAGAGCCCCGCCCGCTTTGACCCACCCCGGAACGCCCCTCCAGCCCCCGCCCAAGCCCCTTTCCGGGGGCCTACTTGCGCCGGGCCTCTTCCCGGGCCCGCTTCTCCGCGGCTTCCTGCTTCTGCGTCGCCCGCACGATCCGGTAGAACGCCAGCACAAACCCCAACCCCAGGCCCACCGCCGCCCCCGTCGGCGCCGTCCCCCGCCACCGGTCAAACAGCCACCCCAGCGCCGCCCCCGCGATGATGGTGAACACAAAGTCCATCGCCATCGCCCACGCCCGCCCCATCTGCAGCGTCTGCGATGCGTCCTTCCGGCCGTCCTTCTTCTCCAGCGTCGGCGCCCCCGCCGGCGGCTTCCGCAAAACCTCCGGGATCGCAAGCCGTGGGTCGTCCGGCGAAGGAGGAGTGGGGGGGTCGGGGTCGGGCATGCTTTCCTACAGGTCGGTAGACCTGCCCTCGCGGTGATCCTTGAGCGCCTCATCGACGAGTGCGCTCAACTTGCCAGCCTTCGCATCGGACTCAATCTGACGATCCCACTGCTCGGCGTCGTAGGTGGTGAACCACTCCCGGAACCGCGCGAAATCGTCCTGAGAGAGTTGACTCACTCGGTCGATGGCATCGTGCAGGCTTGCGGCATGTCCCATCTGTCCCATGGGTCCCCTCCGTCCCATCTCTTACATCACAATCCGCAGCGCCGCCGTCCGCGCCGCCCGGATCGCCTCACCCACCTTCCCAACATCCGTCCCGCCCCCCTGGGCCGCGTCCGGCTTCCCACCGCCCTTGCCGCCCACCACCGCCGCCGTGTCCCGCAGCCAGTCCCCCGCCTTCAGCCCGCGCGCGATCAACGCCTCGGGCACGCCCGTCATGATCGCCACCTTGCCCCCCGCCGGGTCCACGCTGAACAGCATCACCGCCGCCTTGGGCGCCTTGTCGCGGATTGTCTTCATCGCCGCCTGCAGCGCCTCGCGGTTGTCCCCCGCCTCCACCGTCGCCACGATCACCTCCTCGTTGGCCGTCAGCGCCGACTCCGCGATCCCCTTCGCCTGACGCACCGCCTCGTCGCGCACCGCCGCCCCCTGCTTCTTCCCCGCCTCCTTCGCGCGCTCCTGCAACCCCGCGATCATCCCGCGGCAGGCCGCCTTCCGCCACACCGGGATCGTCAGCGCATCCACCTCCGCCGTCAGGTCCTGCACCGCCTTGGCGAGCTCCCCATCCGGAAGCCCCCCCGCCGCCGCGATCCGCTTCTCCACCGCGTCCGCGTGCCGGTGCGCCTCCGCCGCGGCGTCGCCCGTCACCGCCACCACGCGCCGGATGCCCTTCGCCACCGCCTCCTCAGAAATAATCGCGAAGCTCCCGATCTGCCCCGTGCTGTTCACGTGCGTGCCGCCGCAGAACTCCACGCTGTAGTCCATCCACTTCTCGCTCTTCGGCTCGGCCAGCAGCGCCGCCACAGGCTGCCCCACGCTCACCACCCGCACCGGGTCCGGGTACACCTCCCCGAACACCGCCCGCAGCGTGCTGATCTGCTTCGCCGACACCAGGCTCGCCGGCTCGGCGTACACCGGCAGGTCCTCCCGCACGCGCGCCGTCACGCCCCGCTCGATCTGCTCCAGCTCCGCCGCGCCGACCGGCTGCGTGTGGCTGAAGTCGAACCGCATCCGGTCCGGCGCCACCAGCGACCCCTTCTGGTCCACGTGCCCGCCCAGCACCGCCCGCAGCATCAGGTTGGTCAGGTGCGTGGCCGTGTGGTTGCTCGCCGTCCGCAGCCGCTTGCGCTGGTCCAGGTTCATCAGCACGCTGTCGCCCACCCGCAGCGAGCCCACCTTCAGCCGCCCGATGTGCAGCACGTACCCGCCAAAGCTCCGCGTGTCCTCCACCACAAACTCCGTCCGCTGGTCGCGCTCCACGTTCGCGTTGAGCAGCTCGATCGTCCCGCTGTCCCCCTCCTGCCCGCCCATCTGCGCGTAGAAGCACGTGCGGTCCACGATGATCCCCACCGGCCGCCCCGCGTGCGTGCTGTGCGGGTGGACCACATCATCAAAGTTCTCCCCGTTCCAGACCGCCTCCACCCGCGCCTTGATGTCCTTGTTCACGAACTTGTGGCTGTCATCGGTCGCGGGCACGTTCATGTGCTTGAGCCGCGCGACCTCCTCCCCGCCCAGCGTCAGCGTCTTCGGCCCGCCCTCCTTCGCCGCCCCCCCCGTCCGCGACAGGTCCTTGGCCGCCTCCACCGCCTTCTCAAACCCCGCCGTGTCCACGCGGATCCCGCGCTCCTCCGCCATCAGCACCGTCAGATCGATCGGGAACCCGTACGTGTCGTACAGCTTGAACGCGTCCGTCCCCGCGATCGTCTTCCCCCCCGCCTCCGCGGCGACCTGCTCGAACAGCCTGATCCCCCGGTCCAGCGTCTTCCCGAAGCTCTCCTCTTCCTCCAAAATAATCTTCTGCACCCGCGCCGGGTCCTTCCTCAGCTCCGGGAACGCCCCCCCGAACCGCTCCACCACCACCGGCACGAGCTGCGCGAAGAACCCCGTCTTGGCCCCCAGCATCTGCCGCCCGTACCGCACCGCCCGCCGCAAAATCCGCCGCAGCACGTACCCCCGCCCCACGTTGCTCGGCACCGCCCCGTCCGTGATCGCGAACGTCAGCGTCCGGATATGGTCCGCGATCACCCGGTACGCCGTGTCCACGTTCCCCACGTCCGCGGCACCGAGCCTGCCCGAATACCCGTGCGGCGCGTTGGTCAGCCCCTCGATCGCCGCGAAGATCGGCATGAACACGTCGCTGTCATAGTTGCTCCGCTTGTGCTGCAGGATGCTCACCAGCCGCTCCAGCCCCATGCCCGTGTCCACGTGCTTGGCGGGAAGCGTCACCAGCGTCCGGAACTTCGCCTCCACCTCCGCCCGGCTCTTGAACGCCAGCTTC
The DNA here is from genome assembly GCA_023434205.1 of Planctomycetota bacterium. GTDB lineage: Bacteria > Planctomycetota > Phycisphaerae > Phycisphaerales > UBA1924 > JAEYTB01. The sequence goes on from JAEYTB010000240.1 coordinate 17,148, forward strand.
CCGCGCTCTGCCTCGGGCGTGCTGTCCCACAGCTGCAGCGCCGCCAGCCCCGCGTCGCTGTACTCCGCGTTGAACTGGATAAACACGTTGTTCCAGATCTCGATCACATCCGGGTCGCTCTGGTTCACCTTCTCCGGCACCACGCGGCTGCTCTCGCCCATCGCCACCAGCCGGTCCACGTGGATCTCCGTGCACGGCCCGCACGGCCCCGTGTCCCCCATCATCCAGAAGTTGTCCTTCATGTTCCCCGGCAGCACCCGCTCGGGCGGCAGGTGCTTCAGCCACAGGTCCCGCGTCTCCAGGTCCGCCGCCACCCCCGCCTTCTCATCCCCGCCAAAGTACGTCGCGTACAGCGCCGCCGGCGGCAGCCCGTACACCCTTGTCAGCAGCTCCCACGACCAGTCCACCGCCTCCTGCTTGAAGTAGTCCCCGAACGACCAGTTCCCCAGCATCTCAAAGAACGTGTGGTGGTACGTGTCCTTGCC